>JAUVCD010000718.1 GCA_030590865.1 Myxococcales bacterium
GGCTGCCACGCGAGCCTTGGGGGACCTGCACGGCGACGAAGAAGTCTGGCATCCCGCCGACTGCATCGGCGACAGCGGTGCCGCGGCCGGCGTCGTCGATCTGGTATGGGCCGCCATGGCCCTCCATCGTGGCTACGCGCCCCTTGCACGGGCACTGATCTGGGGCGCTTCCGATGGGGCGCTCCGCGCTGCAGCCGTATTGGATCCCCACCGGTAGGATGAGGAACGACCTATGGGACTCACCGTAATCGTCAACTCCATGACCGTGTCCCACAAGGGAAGCGATGGCCT
Organism: Myxococcales bacterium; assembly: GCA_030590865.1. Classification (GTDB taxonomy): domain Bacteria; phylum Myxococcota_A; class Polyangia; order Polyangiales; family Polyangiaceae; genus JAPYTK01. Next base: position 292 of record JAUVCD010000718.1, read on the forward strand.
GTCCATTGCTTTTCCAGACGTCTGCAAGACGCCCGTACTCGGCGTGCCGGTGCCCATTCCCTATCCGAACATCGCCATGAGCTCGGACCTGAAGAAGGGGTCAAAGAAGGTCAAGTGCGACGAGAAGAAGGTGGTGCTCAAGAGCAGCAAGATCAAGACCTCCATGGGCGACGAGGTGGGGGTGCAGAAGGGCATCATCAGCAACAAGCAGATGGGCAAGGGCAAGTTCGCGAACTACTCGTTCGACGTGAAGTTCGAAGGGAAGAACGTCTGCCGGCTGCTCGATCCGACAACCCAGAATCGTTCGTCGCTCAATACGGCAGCATTCGCCCACTTGCAGGCGCCAAAATCTGCGTCAGGGCCCAATGCGACGCTGATCGAGGGTGCCTGTGAGGAGGTGGAGGCAAAGAAGGCAGAACAAGACGACCCGAAGAACACGGCCAAGCCCGCTGCTGGACCTGGCACCAGCGGAATCATCCAGGATCATTGGGACGCGATGAAGGCGTATTTGGACGACGCCCAACCGAGCTTCATGATCTACTTTCGCAGCAGTGGCGAGCACGTCGGAAAGTGGATCGAGAAGAACAAGCACGAACCAAAGCCACACGAATGGATCGACGGGCTGAGCTGCAAGCCCGGTCGCAGAAGTCCGGAAAAGGCGGAACCACAGGACGACTTGATTGAGTCTTGGATCGTCGAGAGGATGGAGGAGCGAAAGCACAAGGGGGGTTGGATGAAGCTCAGCCCGGAGATCCACAAGATGGTCCTCGAGGGGACACTCCTTCTTACACCCGACGGCCATCCTCGCGAGCTACTCGTCAAGAACCTCGACGGCGTGATCATCAGCCACCGCGATGCCTATGGTAACGGGCGCCCGATCATCGGACGAAAGCAGTGGAACGGGCTGGACTTTCGCCACGAGTGGATGACCGGTGACTACGACATGATGGACATCATCAAGGAGAAGGAAGTCTGCAAGCGACCGTCATCAGAGGAATATGGGAAGCTGAAGTTCGAGCTCAATCAGGCCATGGGCTGGCCGGGGATCCAGCACGGCCCCCAGGCGACGTGGAACACGGCAGCTGACGAGGAATTCAAGGGTGTCATCAAAGACAAGGACGGCAAGATCGTCAAAGGAAAGAACTTCTCCGTCGCCCAGGAGATCTCGGGCTGGATGCACAGCAGCGTCCAGGGAAGCCCTGCCGACAAGAACGCCGCTGCGGCAAAGGTCACCGGCGACGTGGTGATCAATGAGAAGGGTGAGGTCGAGCGCTCGATACCCCTCATCGACGACAAGCTGACCATCCTCGGCCCCGGCGGCGGGCTCTACCTCGAGAAGGCCAGCGACTACTGGGACGCCCTCGCGTGCTGCGGCTGCATCGACCCGGGTGTGGAGCCGGACACGAAGCACCTCGAGGAGAGCGAGGAGTGGAAGGAGAAGTCCGCGGAGATCGAGACCAAGCCCTGGAAAGGTGAGGGCGATGAGAAGCCCCACTGATGGCGCCGCAACGGTAGGGAGCTGACCGATGGCGGATGAGCTAACCCAACAAGAGCGCGACGCGCTGGTGCGACGCGCCTTCGAGCGCAATGGGCAGCGCTTCCCGGGGCCCGACGCGCCGGCCCTCGATCCCCACGATTTGCATCGCCTGAGCGACGACTTCTACCTCGCCGTCGGCGACTACTTCGATCGCCTGCCCCGTCGGGTCATGAGCGCGTGCCCCTACTGTGGCGAGGCGCTGGTGCGGACCTTCGACCCCTGGGGCTTCGATGGGCTGTGGTGGGGGCTCGATGCCATCTGCGAGTGGGATGAGCCCAGCCCTTGTGACCATTTCCGGGTGCTCTTGGGCGCTACCCGGCTGAACGAGGATGAGCTGCCGGCCGACATGCTGATGGAGGTGCAGCCGGGTCCCGAGCCGCCCTTCGTGGTGCCGCGACTGCTGGGCTTGCCGAACATGATCGCCGTGGTGGGCGAGCTGAAGATGCTGCGCGGTGGACCGGCCTACCCCATCGTCTACTACTCAGATACCGAGATGGAGCCCATCGAGCTACACCAGGAGTGGCGCCGCAACATGCTGTGGTTCCCCAAGGATGGTGAATCACAGTGGACCTACGCCAACGACCCTTGGGACTTCGAGCTCGAGCCCTACGTGGAGGCCGACCAGCTACGCTGGGTGCTGCTCGATGCAGGCGAGGATCCACCGCTGGTGCGCAGGGCGAGCGACGGCGAAACCTGTCCCTTCATCGGCTTGCCGGGCGAGCGGGAGAAGCAGTGCATCTCAGGCGGAGCGCGGAGCTTCCTGCCGCTGCCGGACGGCTCGGTCCCCTGGCCCTTCGACGACTGAGCTCGCCGAAACGCCTAGCCCAGGCTTAGACCGGTGGCCCGCCGTCCCGCTCGGCAAGGTCGTCGAGCAGCGACTCGAGCTCAGGCGCCGGAGCCTCGAACTCGATGGCAATGAGGCGGGGCCAGAGCCCGTCGGGATCGCGATCGTTCACGCAGACCCGCACGATGCGGCCTCGGATCGCCCGCTCCTCGTCCTTTGGCGTGAGCTGGAAGCTCACCATCGCCGAGGCGCCTTCCTCCAAGGTGACCGCCGTGGCCATCAGGACGCCAACGGTGCTGATGTTCTGGCTGACCGCCAGGCCGTCCTCACAGCTCCCGCTGTCGACACTCATCGGAAACCAGACGGGATAACGTGTCGAGCGGCGCCGTTCGTCCATGGCGCCATCATAGCACTCGAATAAGTAAGGTTGCAGCAACCCGCGCCGACGGCGAACGAGCTGTCCGGCGGCAGCGCAGGGTGCTGCAAGAAAAGCAGATCACTCAGGCGCAGCGTCGTCAGCAGCCGGCTCATCAATGGCCGGCTCATCAATGGCCGGCTCATCCATGGCCGGCTCATCGATTGCAGGCTCGTCCACCGTCGGCTCATCAGGCACCGCCGGCTCGTCGACCGGGGGCTTGCCACCACCGCAGGCAACCATAAAGAGGGCAGCAACGCCCAACACAAGAAGCTTCTTCATTATGCAATCTCCAGGTTTTCGTTGCGGGCTCTCGACGGAACCGGTCACCGAACATGCTGCTCGCCAACCAACTCGAAGCTTGTGCCCCATGTCGATCGAAGGCCCAGGACGAGGTTGTACGGCAACGGTGATCAGGGGGCCAAGGATGCTACATTTCCCTACACCCAATCTCCGCCTCCTGAGGCGTGTCGATGGGCCGGTGGGGTCACTCACCCACAGCGCGAAGAAACCGCTCGATCCGGTCAACCAGCGCTTCGCCAAATTCGATGGGCATGTAGTGGGTGCCCTCGGGGATGACGAACAGCTCGGACCCGGCGATGAGGCGATGCAGCTGCTCGGCAGTCGCAACGGGAGCCATACGGTCACGCCCGCCAGCGGTGATGAGCGTCGGTACCTCGACCTCTCCGAGATGCGCTGCAGCGCTGTGCTCGTGCAGCTTGCGCATGACGGTCAGGTAGCGACCCCAGTCGACCTGACGAAATTGGTCCAGCAACTTCACGAAATGGTCGGAGCGTTTGGCCAAGAGTCCCCCGAGCTCCATCCCATGAGTCACCATGTTCAGGTTCAACAGCCGCCGGCTCACCAGATTCATGCCTGGCGACAAATGGCGAGCCAGACCGATGGTGAACAGTAGCGCCGGCTCCAGCCAGGGGACGGGTACGACCGGGGCGAGCGCCCGCTCGTAGGGACCATTGATGAGCACCAGAGCGCGCACGTCGGACCGGTGGCGGCGATAGTATTCCAAGCTGAGCTGCACACCCATGCTCCAGCCGCCGAGCACGAAGGACGAGAGCCCTTCAGCGTCCCTCACCGCCGCCAGATCAGCAAGGTGATCGTCGATGGCGTAGGCCTATGGGTGAGGAGGCGGACCTGAGCCATGGAAGCCGCGCATATCCCAACAGACGATGGTGTAGTCCCGGTGGAACCGCTCGAAGATGTGCTTCATCGACAAGACGGGCGCGCCCATGGCGGGCGCCAGAATCCACGCCTGGGGACCGTGTCCCGCGACGTAATAGACAATTTCGGTGCCGTCCGAGCTGAGGACGGTCTTTTCCGTGACCGCTACGTCGATTCCATCCATGACTATTGCACGCTGCTGAGGACCGTCATGTACCACGGGCAGCCCGCCGTCGTCTGCCGCTGAAGAGCGACGGCGCCGAGTGGACCGACTTGACTGCGGGTCACATTGGAGCGCCCCCCGAATCGACCGCCGAAAGTAGATTGCGCGCGTCGTCCAACCCTGCAAGTTTGGGATGGTCCGAGA
>JAUVCD010000529.1 GCA_030590865.1 Myxococcales bacterium
ACCGAGGACGGGCAGCGCGACCAGTTTACCATCCGTGGGTGCCTTCACGATCACGAGGCGGGAGAGCCAGCCAGACCAGAGCCTGGAAAGCAGCACCCAGAACAGCCGGTCGAATGTCCGGAGCCGGGGCCGCTTGCGAGCCCGGTGGAGAACAGCGAGCTGCTGGCGCAGCGCAGCGTTCTCAAGGGCAAGGGCAGCCTTCGACATCAGCGAGGACCGAACCAAGGCGAAGACAGCGGCAAGGATCGTGGACATCGGGCGACGATCGTAGTCGACGGGAGAAGGTCAATGATCTCGGCTGCAACCTAGTTTTCGCGGAGTACGGGTGCAACCAGCCGGCGCGTCGAGTTGGTGCTACAAGGCTTTGTCCCGATGAAAGCGCGGAGAATCGGTCTGGGCCTCTTGGCCCTGTCTGGCTTGGTGACCGGAGTGACAGCGGCCGGCGTCCTGGTGCTCACCCGCCGCACCAAGGATCGACACGCCGAGCTCGACGACGTCCAGATCCACTACACCGACGAGGGCGCAGGCGAGCCGGTGCTCTTGGTCCATGGCTTCGCGGTGAACGCCGATCTCAACTGGCGACGGCCTGGGATCATCAAAGCTCTGTCGGCCGACTACCGCGTCATCGCCATGGACCTGCGAGGTCATGGGCGCAGCGGCAAGCCCCCACTGGGCCGCTACGGCATGGCCTTGGTTCACGACATTCCGCGGCTACTCGACCACTTGGACATCGAACGGGTGCACCTGGTGGGGTACTCACTCGGCGGGTTCGTGGCTCTGAAATGCGCGGCCACCTACCCGGATCGGCTGCTGAGCGTGGCCGCCCTCGGCTCGGGGTGGGAGCCGCTGGACCAAACAGGCTCGCTGTTCCAATCGCTGTCGGCGCTGGCCGATGAGCTGGAGGCGGGGCGGGCCATCGGGCCGCTGGCGGGTCACCTGGGCACAGGTCGGCAGCAGCCGGGCCTGCTTCATCGATCGTGGGTCAAAGTGCTGACCAGCGCCTTCAACGACAAGCGGGCGCTGGTGGGTATCATCCGGGGCCTCCCCGATTTGGCCATCACCGCCGATGAGCTGCAGGCCCTCCAGGTGCCCATCTGCAGCATCGTGGGTGCCAAAGACCCGCTCGTCGATGGTGTCCGAGCGATGGACGGCCTGGTGCCGGACCACTCGGTGACGATCATCGAAGGGGCGGACCACATCCGTGCGCCACTGCGACGTGAGCTGCTCGAGGCACTGCGCACCTTCTTGCAGCAACACAGCGATGCCAGCTGAGACGCTCTGCCATTAAGCGGGTCGATTGAGCTGAGCCCCTGGGTCGATTAGGGTGCCTGCCCATGGGAAGCCGTGGAACGAAACTGACAAGCCGCAACCGTAGCGCCCTGGGATCGGTTGCATTGGGATTGGCCGCCTTTGGTTTTGCTTTTGCCGTCGCTGCGTGCGGGGCAGGTGGGCCGGAGGGGGGATGGAAGCCGGCGCCCTACGCGCCACCGCCTCCGCCCGAAGAAGGTTTCGGGGACATGGATGACGAGGCTGATGAGCCGGCAACCCTGGCAACCGCCGAGCCGGCGGCTACCGCCACCCCTGACGCCCCGCCCGCCGGAGTGCGGGAGGATGGCGCCGCCTGCTCGAAGGGAAGTGAGTGCAAGAGCGGGGTGTGCGAAGGCGTGGGGTGCGAGCCCGACAAGGGCAAGTGCATGGCGAAGGACCGCCCGTGCACCGGCGCCAAAATGCAGCTCTGCGACTGTGCGGGGCAGACCATTACCGCAGAAAAGGCCTCCTGCCCCGGCGTAACCTACAAGTACCCCGGCCCCTGCAAGTGACCCTCGAGGGCTGAGCGGCGCCCTGCCCTCAGCACCTCATGGGACACAGGGTTGCACCCTGCAACGAGGCGACCCGAGATCGCTGGGATGACGCTCGCACTGATAGCCGCTTCCGATTAGGATGCCGGCCCTCATGACCGCGATTCTCGATTCCGTTCTGGACACGATTGGCAACACTCCCATGGTGCGGCTGAGCCGCATCGGCCGCGACCTGCCCTGCGAGCTGCTGGGCAAGTGCGACTTCTTCAACTTCGGTGGCTCGGTCAAAGACCGCATCGGCGTACGCATGATCGTCGAGGCCGAGAAGGAAGGGCGCATCAAGCCAGGGGACACGCTCATCGAGCCGACCAGCGGCAACACGGGCATCGGCATGGCGGTGGTAGCCGCGGTCAAGGGTTACCGGATGATCGTCACGATGCCCGAGAAGATGAGCCACGAAAAACAGGTGGTGCTCGAGGCACTGGGCGCCGAGATTATCCGCACCCCAACTGAAGCAGCCTGGGACGCGCCGGACAGCCACATCAGCGTGGCCAAGCGGCTCAACGAGCTCATCCCCAACTCCCACATCCTCGACCAGTACAGCAACGCAGCCAATCCCGACGCCCACGAGCACGGCACGGGCCGTGAAATCATCGACCAGTGCGACGGCAAGATCGACGCGGTCGTGCTCGGCGCTGGCACTGGCGGCACCGTGACCGGCGTAGCCCGGGTGTTCCGTCGAGAGCTGCCTAACTGCAAGATCATCGGCGTCGATCCAGAGGGCTCGATTCTCGCCGGACCGGGGCCGATCCAGAACTACAAGGTCGAAGGCATCGGCTACGACTTCGTACCCGACGTGCTCGATGGCAGCCTGGTCGATCAGTGGATTCGGACCAACGATCGCGACTCGTTCCGCGTGGCTCGACAGCTCATTCGGCAAGAAGGGATGCTCTGCGGAGGATCCTCGGGCGCCGCGGTCTGGGCCGCGATGGAGGTCGCCAAAGAGATGAAGCCTGGCCAGCGGGTGGTCACCCTGCTTCCAGACGCGGTGCGCAACTACATGACCAAGTTCATCGACGATGCCTGGATGCGCCAAAATGGCTTCCTGGAAGCGGACTGGGAGGTGGGCGCCATCGGCGACATCGTGCGCGCCATGCCCCAGCGGGACGTGATCTGCGTCGATATCGAAGCGACCTTGGGTGACGCAGTGGCTCTGTTCGACAAAGAAGGCATCAGTCAGCTGCCTTGCACCGACCACGGACAGCTGGCGGGTATCATCACCGAGCAGGACGTGCTGCGAGTGCTGGTGGCCGGCCGCCTGAGCACCACCAGCTCCATCGCCGAGGTGATGGAACGCAACGTGGCGACCGTCTCCCCTCACACCAGCGCCGGTGAGCTGACCGGTATTTTCGAGCGCGGCGAGGTTGCGCTGGTCATCGACGAGGAGCAGCAGGTGAAGGCCCTGCTGACCAAGGTCGACTTGATTCGCTACCTGGCTAATCGGCCCGCAGCCGATTAACGCACCGGACCATCGAACAGCTCGATCCCGTCCACCAAGATGTGGCCCCAACCGCCGCGAGCCTCGTCGACGATGACGAAGCGGGCCTGCTGGGAGCGCAGGTCGGTGACGTCCCACACCAGGGGCACCAGCATCTCGATGTCGTGACCTGGGCCCTGTGCCGCTCGAACGACCCGGCCGTCCACCTGGAGCGCAACATGCAGCAACGGGTCGGAGCCTCCACCGACACGAAAGCCGAGATGGGTGCGATCGATGACGAACTTGGGAGACCGCAATTGGCCGGTCGCCGGATCACCCAGGCTGGGAGGGTGGGAATTGGCCAGCAAGTGGCCCTGATGACCGTCGATGGGCCGCTGGACGTCAGTGCGGGCCGGCAGGGGACCAGCGGAAAAGGCGTCCCCTCGTTGCTCCCAACCGGCATAGCCACCTGACTCGAAATCAAACAACATCCGGCGGCGCAGCCGGTGGCGCAGACTTAGGCTGTCCTGACGGCGTTCGTAGAGCCAATACGGTTGGGTGATGCGAATCACTGGCGCACGGGCCGGCTCGGGGATCAGCCCCCGGGACTGGTAGTGGGTGGTCAGTAGCGCCTTCAGGTACAGCTCCGAGGGCGCATTGAGAATCAACCAACGGGCATCGAGTTTGGCGACACAGTCCACGACGTCGATGTTCTCCGCACCGGCGCCCAGCACGTCGACGTACCCCTGCTCGTGGATCTGGATGTTCCGATGCCCGTTTCGAATGGGTATGAAGGTGTGAGCGGGAACCAGCACGCCGCCGTCGAGCGAGGCCACCAGCTCGTTGAATGCCCGGGCCCGCTTCCACTGGTCCGCCGGCGGAACGAACATGTCGGGTCGATAGGTTTGCTCGTTGAGCAACATGATGCCGACGATGGCCAGCCCGGCGGCGCTGAGCCAGCGGGCGAGGTGGCGCGGCGGCATAGCAGCGAGCATCTCCCCGAAGACCATCAGCGCCACCGGACCGCCGAGCAACATCGCAGTCATCAAGTTGTTCAAGGCGGCCGCGGTCTTCGAGGACGTGACCAGCGATGCCACCAAAGCCGTCCCCAGCATACCCGCCCAGAAAGCCACCCGCGGTCGCAACCGGCCCCTGGTCCACAACCAAAAAACGACGAAACCGATCAGCACCAGGTAGGGCTGGACCAGGAGCAACCGCCGACTGTTGGTGATGGTCTGCGCATAGATCATCTCGTGGCGCGACATGACGGTGACCATGAAGGTCCAGAAGCGCCCCTCGCTGGACCACTGAAGCAGACCCAGCAGCGTCGCGGACATCGCACCTACGGTGCCGGTCAGCCACAATCCGCTACGCCAGTCACGCCGAAGGGCGACCAGACCAATCCATGGGATGAAGAAGACCGCTGTCTGTTTCGAGAAGATGGCCCCGCAAAGCACGACGGCGCAGACCACGATGCGCGACCGGCTGAGTCGCCGCCTGACGGTGCCGCCCGGACCTGGTGGCAGGGACAGCGCTGCACCGCCGAACAGCAAGGCCACGAAGACCGAATCGACGCGGATGAGATCGTACCAGTAGCCGGCATAGGGGTAGCTGGCGGCCAGCGCGCCGGCGGCCAGGGCCGCCATTAGCCACCGCCCGGTCGGTGTGCGGCTGGTCTTGGCGACTTCGCGACAGAGGACGATGCAGCAAAAGAAGAACGCGCCGATGCCGACCAGACGGGCGACCAGATAGTCGAGGCCAAAGAGGGCGCCAGCGCCGGCCACCATGAGCGCGTGCACCGGCGGGTAGGTAAAAGGAATGAAGCCGTCCACACAGGGACCGTAGAGCGGCAGGCCATGAAGCAGCCGATAGGCATGGTACAGCTGCCCACCCTCCATCCACTCCAGATCCATCGGGTAGCTGGCACGCCCGGCAAAGGTGCGGGTGAGCTGGATGACGTGCCAGCATGCCAGCCCCAACAGCGGCACCAGCAGCGCGCCGAGCGCCACCTGCGCCAGTCGACGACGCTTCGAGGCGCTGCGCGGATTGCGGGCGGCGGCTTGCTTCGAGACCATGGGATGTCGGAACTGTCGTCTAGGGGAAATCGCCGGGGGCGACCAGAGGCGCTCTCGTCTGGCTCGAGTCGAGCGTCCAGGCTGACCGTCCGGCCGCGGCAGAAGCGCTTGTACGGCCCCCAGTCTCTGCGACAATTGGCGCCATGAGCCACGCCATGGCCGACCGACGAGACGATGTAAGGGGGGAGCGGTGACGGAAACCCATGCATAATGGTGAGCCAGCGCTGCCGGATGGTGCTCTGCACCGACTTGGCCCAACGCGCTGGCGCTGCACCTGCACCATTGACGGCGGGCTGGCCTTTGCGGATGACGACCGTCGCATCATCGCTTGCGGCAGGGTGACTCAGATCCTCGACGCCGAAAGCGGCATCCCCTTGGTGACGATCAACCACCGATCGCACCGGCCGGCAGTGTCCCATGATGGCCAGAGCTTCGCGACGGCCTGCTTTCGGCTTCAGCGGTGGTCGTTGGCAGGCGAAGAGCTGATGGTGAGCGAGGATCTGCCGTCTCTTCCGCGCTGCTTCGCCTTCATGAGGCGGGACGAGCAGCTGCTGGCGGGCACTGAGAAAGGCGACCTCGTAATCGTCAACGGCGCAACGGGGAAGATCGTGGGCTCGGACAGGATCTGTTCGGACCGCATCAAGGCTCTGGCCGTCACGCCCAACGGTCAGCGAGCATTGGCCCTGACCAGCGAAGGGCGTCTGCTGGTACGGGCTACCGCCCAGCTAGGCGCTCGTCCCAAGGGCTGGACAGGGGAAGATGGAATTGCCGCCTTCGCCCTGTCGCCCGACGGAACCAAGGTTGCCCTCTCGCCCATCAGGGGAAATCAGCTGCGAATTGTCGCAACGAGGACCGGTGAGACGATGCACATCATCGACCACGATGCTGCCAGCTTCAGCTTCACGCCTGACGGCGAGCTACTGGTCGGTCGGGATTGGGACGACGCCCTCGTCCTGTGGGACTGGCGAAAGGACGAGCTGGTGGCGCGCATCGAGATTCCGGACGTGGACACTTCGGCCTTTGCCATCTCCCAAGACAGCCACAAACTCTGCGCTGCGGCAGGTGCCTGTTTGCTCACCTGGCGCCTGCCTGACGCGGCGCCGCTCGCCGGCAACGATGGGCCCCATGGCGAGATGGACTTGGTGGCCTGGAACCCGGATGGTGACCAGATCATCACCGCCAATTCGGGTGACTGCCGCATCTGGAGCACCGACACCGGTATCGAACATCACCGCCTCGAGCAACAAGAGCGGCAAGCCATCCACGTCTCACCCCGTGGCTCCCGCATGGCCTGGGTGTCTGATGGGGCCGTGGTGCTCGAGCAGCTGGCGAGTCACCAGCGTGAACTGATTGGTCTGGACGACAACGAACAACCGTCCAGGCTCGCCCTGTCCCACCAAGACAGGCTGCTCGCCGTCGGCGGCTCGCTGTTCATCGAGATCCGCGAGCTGCCCAGTGGTCGCAAGCTGCGCGATCTGCGCCTCGG
>JAUVCD010000035.1 GCA_030590865.1 Myxococcales bacterium
CATCGAGGGCACCATCGTGCGCAACACCATGCCCCGAGCTTCAGACCAGCAAGGCGGCTACGGCATCAGCAGCATGAACGACCCGAACACCGCCGAGCGCGCCAGCGTCACGCTCCACGCATCGCTGCTCGAGCAAAACCACCACGTCGGTGTGTCCGTGTCAGGCTCGGACGCCACCATCGAGGCCACCGTCGTGCGCAACACCATGCCCCTACCTTCAAACCAGACCTACGGCTGGGGCATCACAAGTCAGCACGACCCGAACGCAGCCGAGCGCGCCAACATCACGCTCCGTGCCTCGCTGCTCGAGCAAAACCGAGAGGTTGGTGTGCTCGTATCGGGCTCGGACGCCACCATCGAGGGCACCGTCGTGCGCAACACCCAACCCCGGGTTTCCAATCAGGCCTACGGCTGGGGGATCGGCATTCAGGTCGACCCGAGCACGGCCGAGCGCTCCAACCACACGCTCCGTACATCGCTGGTCGAGCAAAACCACGGGGTCGGTCTCGTTGTTTTCACCTCGGACGCCACCATCGAAGACACGGTCGTGCGCAACACCATGCCCAGCGCTTCGGATGGCCTGTTTGGCGACGGGCTCATCATCTTTGCCGACTCCGGTCCTGCGAGCGCCCTTGTCTCGAGCTGCCTCATCGGGTCAAACGCCCGCGCTGGCCTAGGTGTGTTTGGTGCCCATGCGAGCCTCGTGGCCACCGCGCTCGAGTGCAACCTCATCGACTTGAACCAAGAGAGCTTCGGCGGCGCTGCCGGCACCTTCGACGATCAGGACGGTAACCGCTGCGGGTGCGGACCTGAGCAGACCGTCTGCAAGGCCGTGTCAGCAGGCCTCGAGGCTCCGTCGCCAGTCGTGCCGAGCGAGTGATGGGCTTGCGACATCAGACCATTCGCCGGCTGCAGTGCCCGGGCGGATGCCAGCATCGTCAGGCGTTGTTCAGCCCGAGCCCGAGGTGGCTGGAGCACCCCCGTCCGCTCCGTCGCCTCACTTGCGCTCGAGCCCCACCGTTGCGAGCAGCCAGTGGGTCATCAGGTCGAGGGCGCTCTGGTCGAGGGTGCTCGTGAGCATGACGTATTCGTCCGTCCCGCCGGTCTGCGCTTGCTGGAACAAGTGATTGAGGCCGGGCAGCCTCTCCACCCGTGCGTTGTGATTCCCCGCTTTGGCCAATGCCTGTTTCGCTCGGTCGAAATTCAGATTGGCTGGGATCACGACGTCCTTCTCACCGAACATGAGCAACATCGGTTTGGTCACCCGGCTGAAATACCGAGCCGGAGTGGATTTCGCGAAGGACCGGTGCCACGGCCCCGACAATTGCTTTCGCAGATGCTCTTGCAGAGCCTTCTTGATGCGAGGATCGGCGTCGGCCGGCAGGGTTCGCATGGCCGCCTTCACCAAGATCGTAATGGCAGGCTCCAGCTCCTTTGCTGGCGACGGGACCGGCGAGCGAAACGACAAAGGCGACGTCAGCGGAGCGCGACGCGACGATGGGTGCGACCATGCCTCCACCCACGCTATGCCCGATAAGACCCATGCGTGTCGGGTCGATCACTTTCTGGCTCTTGAGAAACGCCAGACTGACTCTCTGCGGCTCAAGTGATCGGCGATCACCAGGAAGAGCTTGTGGCCGGCATGCTCGATTTGATCGAAACTTGCGAAGCGGAACAGCGCTCCGTCCAAGCCTCGCTGGACGAGCCGATCAGGGTGGCCACCGATCGAGCAGGCGACGGGCCGTTGCCGGGATCGACCCCTCGCCCGCCGCCAGCTCTTCCACCGCCCCGCGCGCTTCGGCGCCGCCGAGGCCAGCGAGAGCTTGGAGGGCTGCCCGCCTAACGTCTGGCCGGGCGCGCTTCGTCGTTGCCGTGGCCACCAAGGGCGGCACGGCCGCGTCCACGCCACTGTCGGCGATCAAGGTCGCGGCGTGACGCACCAGGTCGGGGTGGGTGAGGTGGGCCAGCGAGCGAGCGAGCTGAACCACCGAGCCTGGCTCCCCCCGCCCAGCGAGGGCCAACATCACCAAGGTTCTGCGATGAGCGACTCTACTCAGGCGCTCCATGAGCTGGGCGGCGATGGCTGGGTGGGCCACCGTCAGGTTGCGCCGCTCCTCCGGGTCGCGACTCAGATCGTAGAGCTGCCGCTGGTTCGTTTCGACGTCGTTGATCAACTTCCAGCGTCCCAAGACGATGGCCCGTTGGCGCAGCTGCCCATCGTAGAGCTCGCTGTAGGCGGTCGTGACGTCGGTGGGGTAGCTGTGCAGGAGGCTCAAGCCATCGAGCTGGGGTGGAATGGCCACACCGGCACACTCGAGGAGGGTCGGGACCACGTCGACCAGTCCCACGGGCCGGAGGATCCGCGCTGGCGCCACCGACGGGATGCGCAGCAGGAGGGGCACGTGGATTTGCTCCTCGTGAAGGGTGGTCGCATGGAACCTCCCGCCATGGTCGCCGAACTCCTCGCCATGATCGGCAGTGACCACGATGATGGTGCGGTCGATGAGGCCGCGCTCCCGCAGCAGCTCCAACACCTTGGTCACCTCGGCGTCGGCACGACTGATCTCCCCGTCGTACCGATCGATCTCCGCCGTACCGAACTCGACGAGCTCGTTTGGCTCGTAGGGATGGTGGGGGTAGTCGTAGTGGACCCAGAAAAAGAAGCGGCGATCGGCCACCCAGTCGAGGGCCTCCCGAACCGCCACGTCCGGCTCGTCGAAGCTCGCGCTGATGCGCTCGAAGCCCTGTCGAAGCCCCAGGCGGAAGACCACCGCGCCACGGGCCACGGCCAGGGTGGTGTAGCCCGCACCGGCGAGGTACTCGGGCAAGGTGACGTTGTCCTCGTCCTGGAGATAGGGCCAGCCCTCGGCCACCTGGAGTGGCGAATCGAAGGACCAGGGAGAGCTCGATGGGTGGCGCCCGGTCAAGAGGGACGGAAAGGAAGCCGCGGTGCTGTTGGATGGGGCGTAGGCCCGTTCGAAGACCATGGCCTCCCTGGCGAGGCGGTCGATGGCCGGGCTGGTGTTCCGATAGTAGCCATAGATCCCGAGGTGATCCCAGCGCACGCCGTCGATGGTCAGCAGCAAGATGTTGAGCCCTTCGGGGACCGGCGACGTCACCGGATGGGCTGACAAGGCCACTCGAGGGCCCAGCATCTCGAGGGTCAGGTCGCCGCCGACACAATCATCGTCCACGCCGTTTTCCGGCAGCTCGACGGCGCTGGGATTCACCGCTGCGCGGCCATCATCGCAATCACCACCGCCAAGGAGTGCCGAGTGCCCGTCTCGATCGAAGTCGAGCACGGCCCTTGCCAGGCGCAGCACCTTGGCCTGGATGACTGAGCCGCTCAACGCCTGTGCATAGACCTCGGGCAGAGGCGGCTTCACCCACAGGCCGAGCGCGAGTGCCGCGGTGACTACCCATGGGATGGGGCGCCAATGGGTGGGGGCCGTCCAACCCGACGGCCCGTGTTCGGTCGACCTGACGACCATGAGGAGAGACAACACGGTGAGCTGGGCACCCCAGAAGGCACCGAGGGCAAAGGCAACGTGCAGCTCGTCGTAGAGTCCCACGAGCAGCCGTCGGTCGAGCACCACCGCCGTGACCGTGAGCACCACCCACCCCACGGCAACCCAGCTGGCCCTTCGCCGCGGGTGGTCCACCAACCAGGGCAGTGCCCGAAGCCCGAGCCAGACAGCACCGACGCAGAGGGCCAGCACGACAGCCAGTCCCGCAACCGCCAGCGCGGCGGTCACGCCACCCAGGTGGGGCCAACGTCCGTGCAAGACCGCCCAGCCGAGACCACCGAGGACCACCACCGGGAGCGCGGCAATCGCAGCGATGTCGAGCCGGCCTTGCCAAGCTGGCGCCAACGAACGAGCCAGCCGTCGTAGGCCCCAGATCAGCAGACCCTCGAGCCATCCGAGGATGAAGCCAGTCACCAGGAGCAGGGCCAAGGCGCAGACGAAATAGCGCAGCAGCCCAGCGCCCGTCGTGGGTCCACCGGTGACGATGCCCCAGATCCCATCGAGGATCCCCAGGGCCGCCAGCCCCAGGCTAGCCGATACCGGCAGAGCCCATGGAAACCGAGACCGCGACGTTCTGGCGGGGTCGCAACAATCGGTGACGGTGGGCATCGAGCTTTCGAATGGCTGCCCCCGACCGAGCGAGGATAGGCATTTCGAATGGGGTAGAGGGTAAGTCGCAAGGCAACGGTGGGGTAGGTTTGTTGCTTGCATGCCACCACATGGGCCTGCCTATTTGGTGAGTTCTGACGGTGGACGACAGACAAGACCTTTGATTCGAACCGGCTGCGGCTACGTCACTTGTCGCCGCGGCCATCAGCGGCGATGCGGCTGACCATCTTGTCGAGCCGGGCCAGCGCCTGGTTGTCGACCACATCAGGCGTTGCAGAGCCGTCGCGAGCCATGGCGAGGCAAGCGCGCAGCGCCTCGACATTGGTGGTTCCTACCTCTGCGATGGCGTTGGCGAGCTCGCCGAGCAGGTCGACCGGTAGCGCCCGCTTGGCGGCCACTTGGAGATCGAGCAAGTCATTGACCCACCGCTGCCGGCCGCTGGCACGGGCGAGCCGTAGGGCGAGGGTTGCCGCTTCTCTGTGAGTTCTGGGTTCGATGTCCCTGGTGCGCTTCACCACGTTGAGCGTCGAAACGAAGGGCTGCTCGAAGTAGTGTTCGGCTTTCTCGACCCGCCCGGCCTCGAGCAGCTGGGCCACATGTGGGGCTACCAAAAGGACCAAGCTGTCGAGGGCGGTCGGCGGGCCGTCGCCGTAGTCGCCTTCGTCATTGTCCCAGATGCGGTCTAGCGGCGAGCGATCCTTCGGCGCCGGCGGTCGGGTCGAATGCTGGGCCGAGAACTGAAGCTCGTGCCTGCCAATAGTGATGACGTCGCCGCTCTTCAGTTGTCGGGGGTCGGCGATCAGCTCGCCATTGACGAGCACCCCGATGACGCTGCCGAGGTCCTCGATCGCGACAATGTTGTCCTTGACCTGAAGACGGGCGTGACGGCGCGACACTCCTTCGCCATCGAGACGCACGCTGCAGGCCCTGCTTCGCCCCAAGACTGCACCCGTCTCCCCGATGGGAATGGTCGTGCCACGCAAGATGAGATTGAATCGCATGGACTCGCCAAGGCGAGGCTGATGGTGGCGATGCCGCCCCCTGTCAACGTGAGGACGTGACTCTACCGCGATGGCCCATCGGCGACCAGGCTCTCCCTGAAGACTCTTGGCGCGGCGTTGGCGGCCCGTGGTCGGCTGATCGTCGTGCTCGACAACTTCGAGCAGCTGTCAGTGCCCTGGCGCTGCCCAACAACCGCTTGCAGCTGCCAGTCACGCGCCCTAGCTTCGCTCGGTTGCGTGCCTGCAGCTCAACCGGGTACCGTTGGCCAGACCGGGCGAAGTAGAGTTGGGCCACGCGAGGGTCGAGGTGAGCGATGGGCGAGAGAACACCGGCAGCGTCTGTATACCGCTTCCAAGATCGGTATGTGGTCGCGGCCGAAATCGGCGGGGGTGGGTACTGGCAAGCCAGTGATTACGCGGTGGCACTCGATGTGGGGTGTGGTGATGAAGAGTTGGGCGCTGCTCTTGTCGGTGCTCTTGAGGAGTCAGTCGTCCGGGAGCCCCAGGAGAACCGCCGCGGCTTGATGCGCCACATCTTGCGGGCTGGGAAAGTCCGTTCCCAACGGGAACTGATGGCGCAGGCCAAGCTCTGCCATGCATTCGGAGGCCGCGATGGAATTGAGTTGCTGCCGACTCGCAACGGCGGCGCATCTGGGCCACAACGGGGCTACACCCCTTTGGAGGAAGCGGTCATTCGTTGCGCGGCTGATCTTGATGCCGCCGTTTTGGGTCAACTCCTTCGTGAGGCCATCGATGCCTGCGAATAGGAGCGCTGCAACTGCCGTTTGCACCTGGCCGCTCGCCGCTGGCGCCCACTGAAACGCAGCGACCGGCTGCAGAGGTTCAAGCGTGAACTGCAACGGGTCGAGCTATCCGCTGAATGCCTCAATTGGCGTCCGGAATCCTAGTCGCTTCCTAGGTCGCTCATTGAGTTCTCGAGCAATGGCGTTGCATTGATGCTGGGTGACGTTGGCCCTGCTGATGCCTCTCGGAAGGTACTGTCGTAGAAACCCGTTCGTGTTCTTGCCGCGCTCCCACGAGTGGTACGGCGTCGAGTATAGTGACAGACGAGTTGGCCCCTGGGGTGCGGCTCGCCATCGAGGGCCGTCTCGACGATGGCGAGTACGCCATTTCGGAGGTCGAGGTCCAATAGACTAGAATCCCAGCTTGACCAACCCTCCGAGTTCGTGGAACCCAAAACCCTGACCAAGCTGCAGCGCGGGACGATAGTATGGCTCGAACAACATGAACGTCTTGCGGCCCAACGGCAGTGGAATCGGCAACCCCACAAACAGATGCAGGTGGTGGGGTAGATCCTCGTCGCGACGCACCACCACCGAGTAGCCGAGACCGAGATTCAGCAGGAACCACGTGCCGAGCTCCACATACGGAACGGTCATCGGCCGATCCGAGAAGACGTAGCGAGCTCCCGCTGATGCCCAGAACACGTAGAACTCAGCGGGAAAGAGGCACTGGGAGCACCCTTTCGAATGGGTCAATGCGTACGTCAGATCTATGCCGATGCCGGCGCTCCGGTCGACTGAGGGACCGACGACATACGACACCGACGGCCCGACGACGAAATGGGAGTCGCCTTCGGCGTGTGCGTTGGCGCCGACGAGCACCGTGGCCATGCTGACGCCGAGTGCACCAAACCGCATCCAGACGTGACCTCGGGCGCCAGCCCTTTCGGTGGCGTCGCGGAACGGCTTCACATCTGCACCCGGTCGCCCTGCTCACCACTGTGGAGCACACCATGCCTCGAAAGGCCCACGGCCGGATCATAGCAGCTTCACCGCTCGCCGGAGGGCAAGCGAGCGTTCATGCTGCCCTCCTGAGCCCTTGGGCTGATAGGCTGGCCCTATGAGGTGGGTGCCCGGCATCGCCGCCCTGGGGGGCGTGCACGGATCAGAACGCTGGCCCGGCGACGACGACAACGGGGACTGGTGGTGGTGGCGGAACCGGGGGCGCTGGTGGCGCGAGGATAGCGGATAACGAAGCGGTTGAGGGTGGGTAGCGCGGATAGTCGGGGGAAGCCCGTCGCTTGCATGCTGCTACATGGGCCTACCCGGTTGGCCATCGGCGCCCATCGGCCGCACAGCTGGTAGCATGAGCGAGAAAGGGGCATGAGCGATGCGAAGCTCGCCGTTGTGGATCTGTCTGGCCGCCGCAGTGACCTGTGGAGGTGAGACGGCAGTGACCTTTGATGGCCAAGCTGGGGTCGGCGGCACCGGCGCGTCTGGCGGCTCGTCGTCGTCGTCCAACGGCAGCTCGTCGACCTCGAGCTCGGGCAGCTCGACCTCGAGCACCAGCTCCACCTCCTCGAGCTCCGGCGGGGGCGGGCCGCCTTGCGGCGAGTCGCCCTGTAAGCTCACCCTGCCTCAGTGTGGCTGTGATCCGGGCTTCAAGTGCACCATCGACAGCGACGAACGAATCTGCGGCCCCGTCGACAGCCAGCCGAAACAGGTCGGGGAGCAATGCACCGCCGACCACGAGTGCGCCGCTGGATCCATCTGCTGGACCATGGGTGGCGCCATCTCGTTGTGCCACGAGTTCTGTGACGGCAACGGCGATTGCAGCCCACCCGGGGGCCAGTGCTTGATCGAGTTCGTCAACCAGAACCAGACGGTCACCGGGCAGGCATGCACCATGAACTGCGACCTGGTCAGCAGTGCCGGGTGCATCCCGTCGACCGCCAAATGCGCCGCGCTGTGGGCCGGCTCTTCCTGGGCGACCCTGTGCGTCGGAGCGGGGACTGGAACGCAAGGAACCCCATGCAACGACACCAGCGACTGCGCGTCGGGGCTCGGTTGCTTGAACACCGGTCAGGCAATGTTCTGCCTGACCTGGTGCATGGTCGCCAACCCGACCTGTCCTACCGGCCAATGCCACCAGCTCAACCCCGGGCTCCTCGTCGGCTCGGTCGAGTACGGCGCCTGTCTGTGACCCCGAAGGGGAGGCACGGCGGCTCGCTGGGTTTGCGCGAGAAGCTCCCTCAGTTTGCGCGGTCATGCTCAGCACTCGGGTCTGCCGGCGAGTGCTGTGCAGTGCTCGACTGTGTCTCGCTTTCAGGTAGCGTCGAGCAGCAAGACAAGCTCCGACGCATCGGCGCCATGCTCTTTGGGATGAGCCACTGAGCGGACGGCCACGGGGCAGCCCGCCCGGAGCTCTGTTGTGGCCCGTGGGCCTACCGGCTGCGGCGCCGGATGAGCCCAGTCAGCATGGCGCAGACGCGGTTGGCCAGCGCCAGCATCGCTCGCTGCGCTCACCCTTCCGGTCCCGACCAAGAGCAAGAATTCGGGCTCGGAACGGGCTCGGGGTCGCGCTCGGGTGCGAGCGCGTGGGGGAAGGGGAAGCGGAACCCGAGAAAGAGCTGATGCATCTCCCCAACGGAGAGGCCCGGGGCGTCGACGACCCACCATCGGGCCAGCGCCATGAAGCTCGCGGCGACGAACTGAACCGCCGCGCCTCTGGGTACGGCGCCTGCAGATGAGGTGGGCAGACTCTCCTCGACCAGCTGGCATAGGGTCTCATGAAACTGCTCCTGCACAGCCCGGGCGCCCTTCTGTCCGAGCAGGGCAGCGAACATGGGCCTCACCTCGTCGACGTGCTCGAGCAAGGGCAGGGCAAAGGCCAGCGCCGCGGGACCCGGGACCTGCGGACTGCGCTCCATCTGGGCGCGAAGAAACTGCCCGAGTGCAGCCATGTTCTCTTGCAGCAGATCGTCCTTGTCGGCGTAGTGCGCATAGAAGTCTGGCGGTGACTGTCTCGTTGTGGACAGATCCGCGCGGGGAGTCGCTGGTCACGTTCATCCCAGGGCCTTAGCTTCGAGATTAGACACCCGTTCAAAGCTGGGCAACAGGCCAGGAAAAGGAGAATTCCATGTACCTCAAGCGGCTCACCCTTGCGGCGCTGATCGCCGGTAGCGCGATGTGGCTGCTCGCTGGCCTCTGGCACACCTTGATCATGGCCAGCTTCTACCGGCAGGAGACCGAGGCGACTCACGAGGGCACCGGCATCATCCTGGTCGCCTATCTCGTGCTCGGCGCCGGGATGGCCTATCTCTATCCGCGCCAAGAGCATCGTCGGCGGCCGGTGGTCGAAGGGCTGATCTTCGGCATGGTGATCGGATTGCTCTGGGTGTTTCCCCACGAACTCGCCATGGCGGGCGCTCACGGTGAGTCGATCGCCTACGTGCTGAAGAACGCGGCCTGGCATCTGGTCGAACAGGGGCTTGGGGGCGTCGTCGTCGCGCTGATCTACGGCCGCGAGCTTGGCGTCGCGCTCACGCCGCCCGCTGGCCCTGTTAAAGCGGAGCGCATCTCTCCCGTAACGTTGCGTGCACACCCATGACATGGCTGTCATGGACGATCCGGTCGTGCGGGGCTGCAGACCCGTCAAGCTCGCACCAGTTACGGGTAATGGAGATGGCGAGCCGCGGCACGAACCTTGTATGGTGTGGGTAGACGCTGCGGCGGTGAGTGGGGCTACTGTCACCGTCGGCACCTGAGGTTCAGATGAGACTTCATGACGACGCAGGCGGTTGCAGGGCGATGGTTCTGGCCGCAATGGGCATCGGGATAGTGAGCTGGACGGTGCCGGCTCATGGACAACCCGGCACGGGCGGCACTGAGCAGCAGGGTGCACCTGCGGCTCAACCGGCAGCCCCTCACGGACCGCAGGGGCAAGCCACCGGGCGGCCCTGGCCTCCGCCACCGCCGCCTCGGGGTGCTCAACCTTATGGTCACCCGCCGCCTCGTGCCTATCCGCCGCAAGCCTATCCACCGCCTGCCTATGCGCCGCCGCCAGCTCCGCCTCAGCCGTCAGGTCCGCCGCGGGTCGTTTATCACTGGGATCCCGACCTGCCACCGCCGGAGGGATACAAGCTCGACTCGTCCATCAATGGCGCCCTGTTGGGTGGGGGCATCGCCTTACTCTGCACCGGCTGGCTCACCTCGGTGATGGTCGCCGCCATTGGTGCGAAGGCTGAGGAGGACGCTGAGGCCGATGACCTGGAGGCCAGGCTTGACTCGGTTTCACCTGCCGACTGGGCGCCGCTGCATATCCCAGTCGTCGGACCGTTCATCGCCTTTCAGACCCTCGACCCGGGCACCTCCGGCACCGGCGTGCTGATCGCCGATGCGGTCGTCCAAGTGGCCGGCACGCTGGGCATCATCTTCTCGTTCTTGGACTCCGAGTACAGAATCGTGCGCCAGAACAAAGCACAGCTCGAGCTGACGCCGGTCGCTGGCGCTGGCTATCAGGGACTTCAGCTTTCTGGGAGCTTCTAGGCCATGCGCGTCTCTTCGATCTTGCTGCCTGTCACGATAGTCGCCGCGGCGTGGTCTTTGCCGGCGACGGCCCAGCCCGCCGCCGCGCAGCCGCCGCCTCCGGCCACCGCACCGCCGGCGCCCAGTGCGACCGCCACGGCTCCTGCGACGGCTGTTGCTCCGTCCCCCGAGCCAGCAGCTCATGGCGCACCGCCGGCGACCCAGCCGGCGCCGCCTGTCGCTGCGCTGCCTGGTGCTGGGCCGCCTCGCCCACCACCGCCGCCGGCGCGCTCTGGCGACCGCTGGTGGGAGACCTACGAGCCACGGCAACGCAGTGGGGCCAAGCTCCCCATGATCATCACCGGCTCGGCGCTGGCTGGGCTTGGCGCCATGAGCATGCTCGCCGCTGGCATCACCTGGCTCACCGCTTGGGGCAACTCGTCGCGCCTCGAATGTGACGAGTTCGATGCACCGGATTACGAGGCCTGCTGCCCTGATGGCTACTGCGTGAAGGGCACCTCGGGGGGGGACGCTTACGAGAGCACCAGGGACCTGTCGGCAGCGTCTCAAGTATTGGTGGCCATCGCCTTTCCAATGATGGGCGCTGGCGTGTCGCTGGCGATTCTCGGGGCCGGCGTGCGAGGCGGCGGCGACCGCAAGACAGCGACCATCAAGGCAACGCCCAGTGGGCTGGTGTTGGAGGGAACGTTCTGATGCGTTGGACCACGGCGACTGTGCTGTTGGGGCTGTTCGCTATCCCCTGTGGGGGCTGTGAGAGCTGTCTCGATCTCGATGATTATCAGCTAGTGGATCACTACGACGTCGGGACCACGACGAGCAGCTCGACCAGCAGCTCATCCTCCGGTACCGGCGGCGGTGCGCCGCTTTGTCCACCTGAGGACCAAGACCCCATTAGCGGAACCATCCTCGTCTCGCTGCCCGTGGCGCCAGGCGGATCGGGCGACGCTGACGATCCCTGTCAGGCCTCGACCTCGACTGACGGCGGCATCGATGTCTACGCTTTCGATCCTGAGGGCGGGTCCTGTGTGGCTCATGGGCGCATCACCCGTGCGGGTGGCGCCAGCCTCGAGAGCACCGTCCGCATTCATCGCACCGCCGACGAACCGACCGCGGGGGCGTCAGCCTTCGTGGTGGGGACTTTCCGTGACGGATCGCTCGAGCTCCCCGGCAGCTGTGTCGACAATAGCGCCGTGACGTTGGAGGAGCCGCTCGGTGCCACCGACACACTCTTCCTGGCTCGCCTGACTGTTACCGGCACGGCATTCTGCACGGCTTGGACTCGCACGGCTCATACCGACGAGGACGTGACCCTTCAGGTGAACACCATCGAGCCAGCGGCCAGCGGCGGCGTGGCCATCGGTGGCTCGCTAGGCGGTGCCGTGGCCCAGTTCGACACGGGTGATGCACTGACCAACGTGGACGGTGGAGCCTTTGTGGCCCAGTATCAACAGGACGGCGACCTAGACGGGGTCCGTGCCTTCGAGGGGCTGGGCCGCGACGCCGTGATGGGGATCGAGCGTTTCGCGAGCCACTGGCTGGTCACCGGCTCGCTGCGCCTCGAGACTCCGACGTGTCACGGCTGCACAGGCACAACCCACGTGAGCGAGCCGGCCAACGCCTGTAGCGGCGGTGGGGCTGGTGGCAGCGGTGGGGCCGGCGGCAGCGGCGGGGCCGGCGGCAGCGGCGGGGCTGGCGGCAGTGGCGGCGCTGGCGGGTCCGGCGGGGGCGGTGGTTTCCTCGGGGATGCACTGAACGCCTTCATGTGGCGTAACGCCGGTGGGGACCCCACCTGTGTCGATTTGGACACCTATGGGTCCGATCGCCTCGGCACCGCTGACGCTCAAGTGGGCTTTGGGATCAGCGCTTTGTCCGGTGGGGGGCAATGCACCACCTATTGGACTGGACTGGCCGGCCGCGACGTGTGGCGCTACGACGCCGGTGACTCCACCACCGAGCTGTTCGACGCTGGCGGCGGCTCCGCCGATGGCTTCGTGATGCGGGTTGATGGCTCCGACGGGCTGGCCTGCGGCGTCGCTGCCGCTCATGGCTGGAACCTGCGGCTCACGCCCTCTGAGGCGGCCACCGTGGTTTGGGGCAATCGGGTGGCGACCAATGCCTGCGCCGAGGGCGCCGTTGCGACCGTCCTGATCAGTGATGCCGCCGGCTCGACGGTCGCTCTCAATCGGTGTCAGCAAGGTGGCAGCTGTGATGTCGTCGA
The DNA here is from genome assembly GCA_030590865.1 of Myxococcales bacterium. Lineage (GTDB taxonomy): Bacteria > Myxococcota_A > Polyangia > Polyangiales > Polyangiaceae > JAPYTK01. Next base: position 12,647 of record JAUVCD010000035.1, read on the forward strand.
CCCGGGCCTAGTGCTCGCCGGTGGCGACAGCCAGCTCTTGGTCACCGGCCTGTCGCCTGCTGGCAATTTGCGCTGGTATGCCGTCTTCGGCCCGGTGGCCGAGGCCGCCTTCGATGCCGGAGGTGCTCCGGTGGGGGTGGCGCGCGACAACCTGGCGCTCGACAACCGGGGCAATGCCTATCTGGCCTTCGCGACGACCGGGCCGCTTGCCACGGAGAACGTGTCCCTCGTCACCGAGTGCTTGGGCTTACAGCTCGATGCGCCGGTGGGGGTCTATGTCGCTGCTTTCGCGGAAGGTGGCACTGCCGACAACGCAGCCTGCTCTTGGGCTCACTACATCGCGCCCTGAGCTGACATGGCGCCATGGTCAGGCGCCGCAGCCAGGGTCGCCCAACGGTGCTATCGTGGTTCGGTGCGAGGTGAGCCATGAAGATGCCCATGCTGAACCACCTGAGCCTGGTGGTCAGCGATGTCGTCCGGTCGGCGACCTTCTACCAGTCGGTCTTCGGTATGGAGGAACAGTGGCAGGAAGCGGAGTTCGTCTTTCTGTCCTGTGGTGACGCCGATCTGGCGCTGGTCAAGGGCAAGCCGCTGATCCATCGGCGCTTCCACTTTGGGTTTCGTGTTGAGAATCAGGCGGAGGTCGACGCCTGGCTCGAGGTTGTCGGCAAGCACGACGTACCGGTCACCCACGGCCCCCAGGACTATGGGGACTACTACACCTTCACCTGCCGCGATCCTGATGGCTATACGGTGGAGATCTACTACGAAGGGCCGCTCCGCGGCCGTGCCGGGGACGTGACGCGAGGCGGATGAGACGCGTCTGGCAGCTGCCGTCGGTGATGGCCGCAATGCTAGCGGCGAGCGGCTGCGGGTCCATGGACGGCGGGGCCGAGGGGACCGTCAGCGAGCTTCACCAGGCCATTGCGGGCGGCTACGATGATGGGGAGGACACGGCCGTCATGGCCGTCGTGCATCTGCCGAGCGGCTCGCTCTGCACCGGTTCGCTCATCGCGCCCAACGTCGTGTTGACGGCACGCCACTGCGTCTCACCCCTCGAGAATGATGCCGTGGTGCTCTGCGCCGAGACGACCGTCGGACCGCTCTATCCACCTGAGGGGTTTTGGGTCGTCGTTGACCAAGAGCTCACCACGAGTACCACGCCACAGTTTTTGGTGCAGGAGGTCGTCGGCACCGGGACAAGTAACGACTCGCTCTGTGGCAACGATCTCGCCATCCTGATCCTGACCGAAAACGTGCCACTGGCCACCGCAATGCCCCTGCTGCCCCGCATCGCCGATGCCTGGGCGGTTGGAGAGACCGACTCGGCGGTGGGCTATGGGGCCATTGACGGGTTGGGGAGCGAACCGGGTATGCGGCGGCGGCGGGACGATTTGGTCGTCCATTGTATTGGTGCGGGGTGTGACGACAGCGAGGTTGCCGTCGGCGAATGGGTGGGCAACGGCGGCGTGTGCCAGGGCGACTCGGGCGGTCCGGCGCTCGATAGCGAGGGCCGTGTCGTGGGCGTGACCTCCCGGGCGACCATGGAGTGCGATCTGTCCTTCTACGGATACACGGTGCATTGGGCCCCGTGGCTTAGGGACACGGTGGTTCAAGCTTCGGGGATCGGAGGCTATCAGGCACCTAGCTGGACTGATGGATCGACGGTGGACCCCGAGCATTCGATGCCCATTGGTCAGTCTTGCGGTAGCGATGCCGACTGTCCCTCAGGGCGATGCCTTTTTGACGATGGCCGGAGCTACTGCACCCGCGCCTGCAGTGATGTCGGCCCTTGCCCAGGGGGGTACCAGTGCGAACATCGTGGCGGCATCGATGTGTGCGTCCAGACTGCCCCACCTGCACCGACCGACTTCAACCGTGCTGATGACGATGGCAGCTGTGCCATCGCATTGCCGGGCAAGCCGCAGCCAACCGGTCGGTGGGGTTGGTCTTGGGTCGCGGCGCTAGCGCTGTCACAATGGACGAGACGTCGGAGCAGACTCACAGGATGAAGCACAGGACTTGGGAATGGGGGCTCTGCGCAGCGCTGGTGTTGTCGGGCTGCGGTGGCGACCAGCGAGACGTTGCGGCATCGGCAGGGCCGAATGAAAGCGCCATGGGCAGCGATGGTGCGGTCTCTTCGGCAGCGCCGGTCGCGTCAGGACGGCCAGGGGCAAGTGGATCTGCTGGGGAAGGTGGGGGCGACGGGGGAGCGGCAAGGCCGCCGGCGCAGCCAAAGGTGCCGCTGCTCACCCCAGATTTGATTCGCGAGGTCGTGCGTCCCCAGTATCAGGACATGGCCCTGTGTTACCAAGAGGGGCTCAGTCGAGACCCGAAGCTGGCCGGCACGGTGGAGGTCTCGCTCACCATCGCCGGCGACGGCTCAGTAATTGATGCCCGCCAGAAGGATGTCCCAGCGGGCAAGGACAAGCGACCAGCCCGGCACGTCGACGATCCGCTCACGGACGCCGCGGTCGTCAGCTGCGTCCTGACCAAGTTTAAGGCGCTCCAGTTTCCTGCCTCCCTGCGAGGCATGATGACCACCGTCTATCCCATCGTCTTCGCCACCGAGTGAGAGGTCGGTTCAGCCAGTGTTTTTCCGGCTCAACGGCGTGTCCCGTCAGGTTGCGGTGGCGCCTGGTGAAACGCTGCTCGAGACGTTGCGGGAGCGGCTGGGGATCACCAGCCTCAAAGAAGGGTGCAGTGGCCAGGGGCAATGTGGTTGCTGCGTCGTCAGAATTAACGGTCGGGTGGTGACCTCTTGTACCCGGCCAACCACCAAGGTGGCGGGCCAGGACGTGGTGACTCTCGAGGGGCTCGCCCCTGCCGATCGCCAGCTGTTGAGCCGCTGTTTCGTGGCGGCCGGTGGAGTCCAGTGCGGCTTCTGCACCCCCGGCATGGTGGTGCGGGCAGCGGCCTTGCTCGCCAGTAATCCCAAGCCGTCTCGTGCCGAGATCAGCAAACAGATTGCCGGGCATTTGTGCCGCTGTACCGGCTACGTGAAGATCCTCGACGCCATCGAGCTCGCTGCGCGAGTCAGGCGGGGTGAGGTCGAGCTACCTCCAGACATCCAGGCAGGCGAGGATGTCGCTAGTGGAGAAGCTGATGGCGACCCACGGGCTTCACACTCTTCACGCTCTTCACGTTCTGTGGGCCGCGATCTGCCCCGCTACCGCGGGCGAAGTTACGCCCTCGGCGAGGAGCCCTACGTCGGGGATATGGCCGCTGCAGACATGCTCCACGGCGCGGTCCGCTTGGCCGATCACCCCCGTGCTTTGGTCACGGCCATCGACACTCGGCGAGCTGCCCAATTGGCGGGGGTGCGCTGCATTGTGACGGCGGGCGATGTAGCCGGGCAGCGGCGCGTCGGGCTGGTGGAGCCGGACTGGCCGAGCTTCATCGCCGTCGGTGAGACCACCTGCATGGTCGGTGATGTCATCGCGGCGGTGGCGGCGGTGGATCGGCGCACCGCGCGGCAGGCGGCGGCGCTCATCGAGGTGGATTACCAGGTGCTCGAGCCGCTCACCGACCCGGTGCTCGCCCTCCAGCCGGACGCGCCCCAAGTCCACCCATCCCGTGCCAACTTGCTCAGCACCACGGGCTATGGCCGTGGTGACGTCGAGGGCGCATTGGCTCAGAGCGTCCATGTGGTCGCCGAGACCTACCGGACCCAGTGCGTCGAACATCTCTTCCTCGAGCCCGAAGCCTGCCTGGTGGTGCCTGATGAGGCGGGGCGTTTGCAGATCTATTCGCAAGGGCAGGGCGTCTACGATGATCGGCGGCAGCTGTGCCTCGCTCTAGATTTGCCCACCGCCAAGGTGGCGGTCACCCAGGTTCCCACTGGCGGCGCTTTCGGTGGCAAAGAAGATCTGACCGTGCAGGTTCAGACGGCGCTCTTGGCCCAGCGGACCGCTCGCCCAGTGCGTTTGGTGCTCAGTCGCGATGAGTCGATCCGCATGCACCCCAAGCGCCACCCCTTCGTGATGGACTATCAGATGGGTTGCGACGCTGAGGGCCGACTGACCGCGCTGCGCGCTCAGCTGCTGGCTGACACCGGCGCCTATGCCAGCGTGGGGGCCAAGGTCATCGAGCGGGCAGCGGCGCACGCCTGCGGTCCCTATTACGTGCCCGACGTCTCGGTGGCGGCGCAATGCGTTTACACCAACAATCCGCCTTGCGGTGCCATGCGGGGGTTTGGCGTCAACCAGGTGGCCTTTGCGGTCGAGCAGATGGTCGACCAGCTGGCGGCCCGGGTGGGGCTCGACGGCTATCAGATTCGGGAGCTCAACCTCTTGCGCGAGGGACAACCCTTCGGTCCTGGACACCCCCTCGCCCACTGCGCTGGGCTGCGCGAGACCCTCGTCGCGCTGAAAGACCGTTACTACGACGCCAAGGTCGCGGGGCTGGCCTGCGGCATCAAGAATGTCGGCGTCGGTGGCGGCAAGACCGAGCGCGGTCGAGCCCGCATCGAGGTGCTGGAGGGCGGTCGATTGAAGGTGCTCCATGGCATGACCGAAATGGGGCAGGGACTTCACACGGTGGTCCAACAAATGGTGGCCGAGTCGACTGGGCTGCCTGCCCGCTCGGTGGTCGAGGTCTCGGTCTGCACCGATGACGAGCTCAATTGCGGCATGACCACCTCATCCCGGGCCACCGTACTGGTGGGTCATGCGGTCGTTGATGCCGGAACAAAGCTGAGAGTCGACCTGGACGAGGCCAAGGGTGATCAGACCACCCTGGTGGGTCGGACCTATGACGGCGAGTTCTGTTGCGACTGGACCGGGCAGCCAGGGACCGACGACGCTGGGACGCCGCTGCACCTGTCCTTCGGTTTCGCCACTCAAGTCGTCATCCTCGACGAGCACACCGGCAAGGTCACCAAGGTCTGCGCCGCCCACGATGTGGGCAAGGCGATCAACCCGATGGCTTGCGAAGGACAGATCGAGGGTGCTGTGCACATGGGGCTCGGCTATGCGCTGAGCGAGCAGCTCGAGCTTTCAGGGGGAGTACCGGTGAGCACCTCCTTGCGTAAGTTGGGCGTATTGCGGGCCCCCGCCATGCCGGTCGTCGAGGTCATTCTAGTGGAGCAGGCCGAGCCCAATGGACCCTATGGTGCCCGCGGAATCGGCGAGATCGGACTGGTCCCCACGGCTCCCGCGGTGGCCGCCGCCTACTATGCCTTCGATGGCAGGCGCAGGACCGCCTTGCCGCTAGCTGAGCTTTGCTGCGAGGCGGCCGGCGATCCGGGCTAGTATCCCCGCCTCATGACCCTTCTCATTCGCGGTGGCAGGGGATTCCACGGCGATCCTCCCGAGGCTTTCGAGGGCGCTCTACTCATCGATGGCGGCACGGTGTGTGGCGCCACCCCGGTCGATACCTACGAGAAGGTGAGGATCCTGGATGCCGATGGTTGTCTCGTGCTGCCGGGCTTCGTGATTGGTCATCACCATCTCTACGCGACCCTGGCTCGTGGAATGCCACGGCCGTTCGCGGCGCCGCAGAGCCTGATCGAGAGGCTCGAGCGGGTCAGCTGGCGGCTCGACCAGGCCCTGGACGGCGATCTGATTGAGCTCAGCGCCCTGGCAGGCACTGCCGAGGCGCTGCGCTGTGGGGTGACGGGCATCGTCGACCACCATGCCTCGCCACGGGCCATCGATGGCAGCCTCGACCGTGTCGCGGCGGGTCTGCAGGCCGCCGGTGGGCGTGGCGTGCTTTGCTACGAAGCCACCGACCGGCACGGCGAGATCGGCTTCGAGGCCGGGCTCAACGAAAACGAGCGCTTCGTCAGTCAGTATCCAGGGACCACTCAACGGGCGATGGTGGGCGGTCACGCGCCCTTCACTTTGTCGGACGACCACCTGTGGAAGCTTGCCGCCCTCGGAGCCCGTCACGACGTGGCGGTCCATTTGCATGTCGCCGAGGATGACCATGACCAGCTCGACGCCCGCCAACGAGGCGCCAAGAACGTGACCGAGCGGCTCGAGCGCGCCGGCATTCTCGACGGCCGTGCGGTGATCGCCCACGGCGTGCATCTGAGCCCGGCAGAGATTGGCCGCTTGGTGGAGGACCGCGCCTGGCTGACCCATCAGCCTCGCTCCAACATGAACAGCCAAGTGGGCTATCTAGATGCCGCGCCGCTCGTTCGGCGGCTGGTGCTCGGCACCGATGGGATCAATGGCGACATCATCGCCGAGGCCCAGGCCGCCTTCTTCAGTCTGCGGGACCACGACGCGGAGGGGGCAGCGGAGACCGTCTGGTCCTGGCTTGCCGGTGGCTGGCGGTTGCTCTCCGACGCCTTCGGCTTGCCGCCAGAGCGCAGTTTCGGCTGGCTCCACGAAGGCTGCCCGGGCGACGTGGTGGTGCTCGATTACGATGGCGCCTCGCCGGTGCAGGCCGACAATCTCGCTCGCCACCTGGCCTTCGGCATCAGCGCCCGCCACGTTCGTCACGTCATCGTTGCTGGGGAGATCGTGGTGCGGGACGGCCAACCCACCAAGGTCGACGCCAATGATTTGCGCCGGTTGGCCACAGCCGGTGCCGAGCGTCTCTGGGCGCGGATGGCCGAGAGCTGAGCCTGAGGCCAAAGTGCTCTGATCCTGGTAGGATCGACATACCGCACCGGCGGCCAAGATGGGTGACGCCTGGAGCGCATCCGTTTAGAAAGCCCGCGGTGCAGCTGCTCGAGGCCCGCCTGCTGCGGGTCCCCAAGCGCTCGGGGAGGTCCTTCATGGTTTCGCGTTGCAAGGCTCTGTGGCTGGCTGCCGTCTTGGTGGCGTCTACAGGCTGCTCCCTCGAGCTCGACCCGGCGCCACCGCTGCGAACGGTGGCGCGCTACGATCTGGCCGAAGGGGTCATCCCGCTGCCCTCGGACGTGCTCCTCGACGAGGAAACAGGTCATCTCGATCTGCCCATCGAGGCGGATATGAGCGAGGCCGAAGTCGCTTTCCGGCAGTTCCTCAATAGCGGGCAGGCCTGGTCGACGACCTTTACCGGCAAGGTCGAGTTCAGCGCCCCTGTCGATCGTGCATCCATTACGGCACACACCTTTCAGATCTGGGACTTCAGCGGCACGCCGCAGCGCCTCGAGTGGGAATGGGACGACCAAGAGCACAGCCCCGGCTTCGAGGGGCCCGACGTCGTTCTGAGCGATGACGCCACCAAGGTCACGGTCGATCCGCCGCGAGCCGGCTGGACCCCTGGCGGGCGCTACGTGATGTTGGCGCGAGGCTACGACGGTGGCATTCGTGATGCGACAGGTCGACCGATTGGGATCGATCAGTCGTTCTACTTTCTGCGCCAGAGCAGCAAGCTGGACACCTACCAGAACAACCGCGCCTTTCCGGGCGCCACCCGCGCCGAGCGCCTCGAGGTGGCCGAGAAGCTCGAAGAAGTTCGGTTGAAAGTAGCCCCCTTCTTCGACTTCTTCGAGAGCAGCGAGCTGGCGCCGAGCGATCGCATCGGTCGTGCCGAGGTGGCGGCGCTGTGGAGCTTCACGGTCACCACCGAGCCCGAGCTCGCCATGGACCGCCCGTCGCAGCGGATACCGCTCCCCTTCGACCTGCTCATCGATCCCGACACTGGTCTGGTCGATCTCAGCCCGGCCATCTGGGACACCGAGCTCGAGGCAGGTGCCAAGCGCCAGCTGGGCGCTCTCGATGGTTTCGGTCTGTCTGCCAATCTGATGTTCGAGCTGACCCGAGCCGTCGATCCGGCGACCGTCACGACCGCGAACATCAGCCTCTACAAGCTTGGCGAGCCACCGGTCCAGGTGCCCATCGAGCACCTCAAGGTGATGGCCGAAGAGGGTGAAGCTGGCTGCCAGCAGAGCCCGGTAGACGAAGGGTGCAAGCACCTGGTGGTGGTCGTGCAGGACGACCAGCTGCCCCTCGAGCCACGGACCGCCTATGCCGTGGTGGTCCGGGACGGGTTGCGGGCGGCGGACGGCGACTGGATTCGCCCGATGCTGATCGGCCACTTCATGCGCACCGAGCATCCGCTGGTCGTCGACGGCGAAAACCAGCTCGAGTCAGTGCCTGACGACCTGGCCGAGCGGCTGGAGACCACCCGCGCCAAGGTAGCCGGGTTGCTCGATCACCTCGGGCGGGGCGCTGTAATCACCGCCTGGCCCTTCACCACCATGAATGCCGATCCTGGCATCGAAGCGGCTATTGCTACAGCCGAGACCCTCGGCACGCCGGTCGAGCCGGAGAACATCAAGTGGCAGACGCTGACCGCCTTCAACAAGGATGAGGCTTTCGAGAGCCTCTTCCCCGGACCGCTGGCCCAGTTCGTGCGCGAGGTCTACGGCCTTCGTCTCAATGGTGTCCATCGGATCATCGAAGGCACCATCAAGATGCCCTACCTGCTCGACCCGGTGACCCGCAGGATGCGCGAGGATGGTGGGCACGAGCTGCAGGACGTGCATTTCGTGATGACCATTCCGGAGACGGCCACCGACCTGCAGCCGGTGCCGATGGTGATCTTCGCCCACGCCATCGTCACCGATCGCCGCTTCTTGTTGACCATCGCCGGCGAGCTGGCTCAGAAAGGGTTCGGCGCTATCGCCATCGACCTGCCCTTTCACGGCGAGCGTATCGCCTGTGTCGACGCGAGCTTGGTCGCGCTCCCGAATTTCCTGTCTGACGAGCTGAAGGACCTGTTCGGCTTCTACGATAATCTCATCATGCTGCCGCCCTGTGTGTCAGGCGACCAGGCCAGCTGTTCGCCGACCGGCGAGTGCCTCGACGCCAATGGCAATCCAGAGCCCTTCAACAGCTTTCTCATGCTCGATGGCAAGCCGGCAGTCATGGACATGAAGCCGGCCTCCGGCGCGGCCTTCCTCGACGTCAACGACATCCCTTACATCAGCGATCACTTCTTGCAGGCCCTCGTCGATCTAGGGGCTGTGAAGCACTCGTTGCGCCATGGGGACTGGCAGACGGCCAGCGGGTTTTCCCTACGCACCGACTCGTTTTATTTCGCAGGCCAGTCGCTGGGCGCCATCATTGGTGCGGTCTACACGGCCGTCGATCCCGACACGACTCGGGCGGTGCTCAACGTTCCAGGCGCCGACATGGTCGATCTGTTCACCGAGTCGATCTACTTCAAGCCCCAATTCGACGACTATTTCATTCGTGAGGGCATCGCCATCGGCAGCTATGAGCAGGAGAGGCTGCTCAACGTGGCCCGCTGGCTCATCGACTCGGTCGATCCGCAGACCCTCGCCTTCCGGTGGCAAAGCGGCGGGCCGCCGACCCTGCTGCAGATCGATAGTGGTCCCCCCACTGGGGACATCATCATTCCGAATCGCACGTCCAGGGTGCTGCAGCGGGTCAGTGGGCTGCCCATGCGCGAGTACCCCTCCATTCTCCACGCCGATCTCATCGTGCCGCTCTTGGGCGACGCCATGCTGAACGACATGGCGGCCTTCCTCGCTGGCGAGATCGACCAGTGAGCGACGCTCCCAGTGTCCCACCGACAAGGCGGTTGGCGCCCCGGCTGGTGGGTTGCTGCGCCTGGGTCGTCACGGTGATGTCAGCCGGGACAGTCTCCGCGGGAGGCTACGAGATCGTCCAACAAAGCGCCGTCGCGGGGGGCACCGGTAGCGCCTCGACGGCCCGAGAGGACGATGTCGGCGCCGCCTGGTTCAATCCGGCCGCCCTCGCCGACGGACGGGGATTGCGCTCTGCCATTGGGGTGACCCTCGCATTTCCAACGCTGCACGCCGAGGGGCTCCCATTGGCCCCTGATGCGCCTTGGGACGCGGACACCGAGAGCGCCATCTCGCCGCCGCCGCACCTCTACGCCAGCTACAGCCAGGACGATTGGTTGGTCGGAGTCGCCGCCAATCTCCCCTTCGCCAGCCGCGTGCAATGGCCGAGCGATTGGCCACACCGTTTCGACGTGATCTCGTCGGAGATTGAGTTCTTCCGCATCGCTCCGCTGCTGGGCTGGCGCTTCGGCCCCATCCGGCTAGCCGCTGGCCCGCAATTCGACTTTGGCCGCGTGCATCTCAAGCGGGCCACCAACCACATCGAACAAGAGGGCTCCTCGGCCATCGTGCTCAGCGGTCACGGCTTTGGGGGCCACCTCTCTGCCTTCTACGACGCGGCTGAGTGGCTCGCCTTCGGTCTGAGCTATCGCAGTCGATCGCTGTCACCCATGGAAGGCGACGCCGATTTCAGCGTCCCGGAGGTCTTCGCCCCCGACCTTCCGGATCAGCACGTGTCGACCGACTGGACGCTCCCCGATCGGCTCGCCGCCGGCTTGGCTCTGCGCTTTGGATCGGTGGTTGCTCTCTTGGATCTCACCGCCACCCTCTGGTCGGTCAGTGACTCGCTGCTCATTCGCTTCGAGGACCCGGCCACCGACGATCGCGAGACCCCGCGCAACTGGCGTGACAGCATGGCCGTGCGACTTGGTGCCGAGTGGTCCCCCATCGATCCCCTCACCGTCCGGGCCGGCTTCTACGCCGATGGCATTCCCGAGTCCCCGGCACCGAGGGAGACGCTCTCCCCCGCCTCGCCCGATTCGACGCGCCTCGCTGGCACGGTGGGCGCTTCAGTCGAGATTGCCGATCTCGTTGCGGTCGACGTCTTCTATGAGCACATGCGCTTGCTGAAGCGTAAGTCCAATAGCGACGATGCGCCCCTGGCGAGCTACACGGGCTTCGCACACTTTCTGGGGTTCGGGCTTCGGCTGCACATCGACCCTAACGACGACGCTGAGCAAGAGCCGTGAGACCCGCTGATTCTAGCTGCCACCTCGGCGGAGGCGGCAGCGGTCACTGCTCGGCGCAGAACTGAAATTGCTCCTGTTCGTCGAGCACCCGCCCATTGTCGCGGAGCTGCTGTAGCGCGGGCCCCTCGAGGTAGTCCAGATAGCCGCTCTCGCCCTCGAGGGTGGCCTTGAGGAAGGCTACCGTCAGGCCGCGGGCCACCACCTGAGTCGCGGCGTGCTCGGTCTCTTCGCCACGGGTGCAGGTCAGGCAGGTTAGGCAGTTGTAACCGTCGACGAATTGCAGGTGCCCAAATCCTGCGAGCACCATGAGCCACGAGGAGATCTCCGAGGGCGTCGCCTCGAAGAAGCGGCAGGCGTTCGACTCGTGAGGCACGCACTTGATGATCCCGGTGGGGCCGAGCTCCGAGCCGAGATAGAGGGTTGGGATGGCCATCGACGACATCAGCTCGGGGGTGAGCGAGGGGCGCTGCGCCGAAGGGAGGATCCCCTCGTCGTCATCGATGGGGTCGAAGGCTACTACTGCGTCGATGTCGGCGCCTTCGAGGGCCATCCACAGGGCAGCCTTGGCGCCCAAGCCGTGTCCACCGACCGCGACGCGGCTCACATCGAGGATGGACTCGAGCTCGCTGGGCGGGTTCTGACCTAACAGCTCGATGGCTCCGAGCATCGAGTCAGCAGGGGCGTGATGGTTGGGACTGATGGCGTTGTAGCTGTATTCGACGGATGCGACGATGGTGCCGAACTTGGCCAGGTGGCGGAACGTGTCTTCGTAAGCGTTTTCGCCGAGACCGGTGCCGTGGGCGAAGACCAGTAGGGGAAGCGGGGCGTTAGGGGGCGCCGGGTTGGGGAAGTAGACCCGCACATCGTGATCGAGGAGGCCGCCCGGCGGGAGCTTGCCCGTCCAGACGTCGACGTTGTCTGCAGGCGGTTGGAAGGGATCGGGGACCGAGGGCGCCCCGCCGGCGCCGCCAGCCCCACCCGCTCCAGCCGAGCCGCCGGTGCCAAAGCCGCCGTTGCCGCCGCCGCCGAGGCCGGTGGTAGAGGTACTGGTGGTGAGCGGATCGGCACCGTCAGCGTTGCCACAGCCAGCGGCCCATGTGCAGGTCACCACTAGCGTCAAGGCGCCGATGACGCCAACAAGACCCGCCTCACTCGTCTGGCTCATGGCTTGCCTCACTGGGACCTTCGAGGATGGATGCCGCAGACTGCACTGCCAACAGGATACACTGGCAGCAACGGCCTGGCCCCCCCGACGGGCTTCTAGCGCGTGCCTCCGCCCTTGTCGAGCGGGCGCCAAGGCAGTGGGCGGCGGGACGGGGACCCACGAGGCTCGATCCCAATGAGCTGTGGCGCAGGCCCCCTGCTGAAGTCGCGCTAGGCGCGCGCGCTCCTGGGGCCCCAGGCCTTGGGATTGATCGGTTCTTGGCGCAAGATGGTTTCGAGCAGCTCACGGCTGTCCATGACGATTAGCTGCGGCGCGAGCTCGAGCAGCTCGTTGTTCGGATCGACCATCTCCACGTAGATCTGCGCTGATGGGGCCAAGGTCATTACTCGAGAGGCGACGTGGATGGTTTTCATGTCCGGATCTGCGAAACGCAAGTTGGCAAACACGTAGACCGACTCTGCCTCCTGGATGTTGGCTTGCCGGAGAGCGGCCGGGTTAATTGGGACCCCGGCGACGAAGTGATGCTGAGGGTAGGGATTGCGCGCCACCAGATCGGAAACGATGACGACTTCCTTGTCCTCCATCCCTGGGCAAGTCGGAAACGCCTGGATGAACTCGTCGGCGATCGAGGTGTATTCGCACAGGACGATGTGGTTGCGCGCTGACACTGGCGCCGTGCCCCGGTGGCGCCGCTCCATGAGGGCGTGTGCCGACTCGGCGATGATGGCTACGACGTTGGTGTAGACGAAAATTCCCGAGATGATGGTGGTGATGCCGACCACTCGCCCCGCAGTGGTCGTCGGCACGATGTCGCCGTAGCCCACGGTCGCAGAGGTCACCACCCACCACCAGATCGTGTCGAACGGCCTGGTGATCGCTGGGTTCGACCCTTGCTCAAACCACCAGAACAGCGGCGCGTTGATCATCAGACTGACCAGCGCCGCGCCAACGAAGAGTCCAATCCGATTCCTCATGAGTGCGCCATCATCAAGGCTGGCGCTCTGCTGTCAAGGCGTGGTGTGGCCAGGCGCGGCAGCGCCAGCCTGGCGCTCGTCCTCGGGGCTGGGTTGTGCTTGTTCTCAGGCCGGACAGGATCTCCGTTTCGTGGTCATGCCTCGGGGGAAGGACACGTCCACTTCAAAGCTACGACCGTTGTCAGCCGCTCCGGTGCTTCTGAGGAGGTTGTGGTCCACGTGCCACTCGGCGCGTACCGAGATGCCGCGTCGGAGAAACCTGTTTGTTTGGCGCCCGGGGAAGATCTGGACACGTCTGCGCATGCAACACTGTGGGCCTCACTGGCCCCAGCGGTGCCGCCACCGTCATCCAACGCTTCGGCAGCGGCCTCCGTCTCAACGTTCACTTCCACAC
>JAUVCD010000317.1 GCA_030590865.1 Myxococcales bacterium
CGCTCAACCTCGTCTTCCAGTGCTGTGGCGATCACGGCCTTGGCCTCGTTGCCATGGGTCCGCTCTTGCCAGGCGCGCACTCGTTGCTCGTAGGCCACGTCCGCAGGCTGAGGCTGTTCCTCCCCTAGTGGCGGGCCGAGGTTGTTGAGTCCTTCGATGACCCGAGTCCGCCGGTCGGCGTAGGGCAGAGGTTGTAGCTCCGCCGCCGGAATGGGACGCCCGAAGGTGTAGTCCTGCCTGCCATAGCCGATGGGGAAGTCCAATTCCCGAGGTGACGCGTCCACCGGTAGCCCCCCGGCGAAGCGAACGGGGATGATCGGAATGCCGAGCTCGAGTGCCAGATCGATGAACACCGAGCTGATCTGCTGCACCGGTCGTCGGCAGGCTCGGCCGAGCTGACCTTCGACGTGAACGAAGACCGAATGGCCGCCCGCGAGCTCATCTTTGAGCTGCTCGATGATGGCAAACATCGACTGTCGATCCTCACGATCGAAGAAGATGATGACTCGCCGGTGGCGGCCCTGCGGGTATTGGTAGGAGAAGCGGCCATAGCGGCCCACCCAGCCGGTCTCGTGTTCCATTCCGGCAATGGTCACGACATGCCTTCCGCTGAGACCGGCCGCCAGCATCGGAAAGAGCATCGACTCGACCTGCACTTGGTGGTTGCCGAGGTAGAGCGCTCCCCGCTGGCGGTGGCTGGCAAAGGCATCCGGGTCGGTGACGATGATTCGTCTCACGAAGCGCCGACAGAGAGCCAGGGACAGGCGCTCCCCGATCCAGTTGTCGATGCCGATAGAGCGCCGTCCGAAGTCACGAATCTGGGTCAGGTCCAGCCATGGTGCCCCGGCATCGGAGACCAGGACGCCGTCGTCCGTCGTAGCGATCTTCACCGGGTAACGGGTCAGTGGCAAGCAGGCGGCCACTCCGGACTGCCCGTCTGCTGCCACGTCGATGGTAGACGGATGGGCTGCAGCGAGTTGTGCGAGATGGTCCTTGATGGCCACCGTTCGGGTCAAAGCGGTCAGATCGCCGGTGGCGCAATAGGCATGGGCCACGCTGCCCTTGAGCCAGTCCTTCTGAGCTGCCTCCTGAAAAGCCAAGCGGGTTTGACCTTCGGCGAAGCTGGACAGCCCGATCCCGGGCAAGAACTGTCGATCCCGCAGGAAGGTCAGTCGCTTCTCACGGCTGCGACCGTGCTCGCCCATCGGCACGAGCACCTCGACCAGCTCGATCGCCGCCCACAGGCGCTCATCGGTCAAGGCTTGGATCCGGAAGACGGGAAAGCGCTCGCTCCCGGCAAAGCCCGCGAAGCGAGCTTCACAGCGCACCGACCCGCGGGTTGGCGGCGGCCCATAGAATCTGGCGCTACGAATCTGGAAAGGATAGGCCAGGTCTTCGGCGTCGACTGTCTCAGACCAGCGGGTGAGATCATCGTGGGGGATGCCGTGGACCAGCCCGTCGAGCAGCGCCTGGTTGAGCGCCCCATGGGGTACCGAGCCCACTGCGGCATCGAGTATCGCCGAGGAGCCAGAGGCGCCGACCGAAAGCTCCTGAAGCCGATGGAATGCCGGCCCGTGGAACAGCGCGCCGTTCTGGTAGGGATCAGGGGCCTTGCACCGGTCCCTTGGTGGGTGCCAGCCAGGCGGAGGATCGCCATAGTCTTGGGTCAGTTGCATGGTGTTGGTAGTGATGGGTTCGAACCGCGACAGGTCTTCGCTCGGCGCATCACGCCACACCAAGAGAGACACGGTGAGCGCCACGTTGGACACCCAGGTCAGGGCAGCTTCAACGGCAATCGGCGTTACCTCGCAACGCAGCCGCCGTGGCCCGGCGAAGGTCAGCCAACCCTGGAGCTTGACGTGGTCCACGGCCTGTACGATCCAGGCCTCCGCCCCAGCCGCCGACCGGTAGTGCTCGGTCACGAAGGCGAGCCCCGCCGCCGCCAGTCGGTCCACGATGCTCATCAGGGGCAGCGTGGGGAGCGTGTAGTTGGGACGGTGGTCCTGGAGCCAGCGGTCGACCGCTGGGTCGAGCGTCTCTTCGGTGTGCCTGCCGGCAACCAAGGGCGTGGGCGCCGCGCCGGCCACGATGCGCATCCCGATGTTCTCGGCGTAGTAGATCCTGAGCTTGTCCGCCCATAGCCAGGCTTCGGCAACGGCATAGGCGCCCCGCTCGTCGCGACCCTGCTTGACGATGTTCAGCTCGACGGTGATGGTTCGGTCCTTGGGCGTGACCTGCCCGCGGTACTTCCAGGTCAGGGGGCGATCGAGCTCTAGGGGCTCGAATTGGGGATTGGGAATGTCGGCCCCAGCCTCGCAATGCAACAAATGTAGCTGCAGCAGCTGAATCATCGCCTCTAGCCCGAGGGAACCAGGCTGCACTGGATCTCGGTAGAAATGGGCCTTGAAGAACCACTCGCCGACCGCGACTGCTTTTTCAGCGCGCCAGCGGCCCAGCCCCGCCGGACCTCCCTTGGGCCAGTAGCCGGTCACCTGATCGATCATCAGCAACATCGGCCCCGGCAGTCGCAGTGGTCCATCGCAATAACGGGGCGGGCGTGCCTTTAGATCGAGGGCAAAGTCGCAGGGCTCGTCGAGCCAGGCACGGTCCGCCTCCGAGGCGGGCAACCCAACTTGCTGCGCCAGTGCCTCTTTGCCGAAGAAACCGAACCCAGTGTCAATCTCGTAGACCAGCCGGTCGCCGACGAAACACTCGGCCTTGTATGAAAGCAACACGATGCCGGAGACCTGCGAAATGCTCTTCAGCGTCGTCCGGGTGCGCAAGGTTCCTGCCTCCGGTCCTAGCTCGGCCCGCAAGGTGCTGGTGCCATCGAGATTGCGGAAATACAGGTCCTGCTCCGTCGTGCCGGGTCCGCCGATGTAGACGGCCAGCCATCCACAGGGCTGCAGGGCCGCCTCGAGCACGACGCAGAAGGGCATCACCTGGCGACCGTTTTCGTCGAAGTACCAAGCCTCTGGAGGAATGTCGTATTCGAGCTCGATGCTGGCCCCGGTGCGCATCGATCCCAGCTCGCCGTCTACCTGCGACACCCGGGACATGAAGTGATAGGGCGGGCCGGGAAGACGGGCGATGTGACGAGTTCCGTCGTAAACCCGCGCCGTAGGACCGAAGGCATCCGAGGGGCGTCCCCAAGCACAGGCCAGGAGGGATGCATAGCCGAAGGAGAAACCGTCGACGGTGGCCACCTGGTGCTGGGTCTCGTCGATGGCTGCGAGCAACTCGGGGCGACTGCTCAAAGGCCAGTCCGGGACCAGCCTCACCCCCATGCGGCGTCCGTGAAAGATCTTGAGGCCGTCGGCGGTGCCGAGAATGTCGGCATAGATGGTGGGCACCGGTCCGTCCCACAGCTCCTCGACGAAGACCTCGTAGACGAGCTGTCGAGAGCTCGGGGTGACTTGACCGCGGCAACGAAGGCTGTAGGCCTCGTCGGGGACAGGTTCGAAACGCCAGCCATCTTTGTCGAGGGTGTAGCCCATGCCAGCGATAAACAGGGCCATGGCCTGGAGGCAGCCTTCGCACATCAACGTGCCTGGCATGCAGGGGTCGTTCTTGAAATGGCCTGCCAGGTACCAGTCTGCAGCGCTCAGCTCGTTTTCCACTCGCAGGTAGCCGCGCCCCCAAGGACCCCCAGCTGGCTCGAAGTGAGTCACCTGCTCAATCAGCTGCAGCTTCCCTGATTGTATCTTAGGCGTTCGGCTGTGGGTCTTGGCCCCGTCATAACCAGGGCCAAAGCACTCCCACACCCGTCCTTCGGCGAAGGCCTGAACCTGAGCCGCGGTCAGCGCGGTGCGAGTGCATTGGACCTGCGGCGGATCGACCCGGGCCGGCTCGCTCGGCATGGCCTCTGGGCTCTTGGGATCCCAGAGAATGCCGCTGGACTCGGCCAGCTCTCGATCGGTGAAGAAGCCCGCCTGGCCATTGCGGACCGAGAGGCAGCGCTCACCATTGATGTGACAATCGTAGTGGAAGAAGAACAGCCGGACCGGACCGGCATTGGCGTGTCCATCAACGTGAATGTCGTAGCGCAGGGTGTCGCCCGTGCGGGGCAGGCCGCCCGAATAGGTGAGGTCGCAACCGAGCAGCCGGTAGGCCCGCTCACCTTGGTTCACCAGGTCCACGCCGAGCCAGGAGATCAACAGCAAATCGGCTTGGCCCGACTCGACCATGATGCCTGCAGGCATCACGCCATCATCTAGATACCAGGCGTCGGCGCCCACATCGGTTTCAGTCCAAATGGTGCCATCGCCCATCGATCCAGGCTCGGCCGCAATGCCGGTGACCCGATCGACGAGCAAGAGCGGCGGCTCAGGCAAGCGCACTTGACGCTTGTAGGAATCCTGACTGGCGAAGAGGGGGCCGAAAACGCTGGAGATCTTGCCGCTGGCCAATGTCTCGAGCTGCCGTCGATCGAAGGCTGGGCCGCTGTCCTCGGCGGGCTCGGCGTGAGCTGGCTTGGCGCAGGCGACGGTCGGGGAGGGGGGAGTGTCGCGAGCCGCTGCGCCCAACCGCTCGAGGGAACGCGCTGTTTGGGCCAAGAAGTGCTGGTGCACCTCTGCTTGTCGGGCCAGCACCTCGCGGTGCACTGCGGCGACCCTCTCGTGGTGCGCCATGGCTTGCCGCAGTGGTGCCGGCCATGGCGCCTCGATGGCAGGCGGGTTGCCGAGCGGCTGCGTCGTGATCTGGGCGGATGGAGGCGGCTGATCGGTGCCAGCTTCGGCCCCGGGGATCGAGGTGCCGTCGACTGTTCTTCCTGGCACCAAGGCGTCGAGCACCGGCGGCAGCCAGGGCGCAGGTTCCATCACCTCAATGGCATCATCGGGCTGCGATTGCTCCGCGGCGGCCTCCCGGTGCAGCGGCGGTAGCTGGACCACCTTCGGGTGAGCCGGGTAACGTCGGGTCCTTTCCGATGGGCTGATGGGTGACCCACCGTGGACCGCCGCCGCCTCGATGCGCTGCCACAGTCGATGCTGATCCACCGGGAGCCCGGCGGCTACCAGCTGAGCGGTCGCGTCGATGAGCTGGTGAAGGCTGTTGCGACCACTGCGGTCCAGCGCCACCGACAAGTGCTCACGGTCGCCCAAGATCTGGCTGACCCATTTACTGCACCCGTCTCGCGGCCCCAGCTCGATGAAGGCGCGCACGCCATCGGCCCAGGCCTTTTGGACGACGTTGGGGAAATCGACCGTATTGAGCGCCATGCCCACGAGCGCATCGGCGGCTCGATCGGCGGTAGGTTGGTAATGGTCACCCCAGAAGGACGAATAGAAGCGAACGCCCGACACCGGGTAGGTTCGTCGGTGATGGAGTCGTCGCCAGATTTGCTGGTAGCCCTCCATCTCAGGGCAGTGAATCGCCACGTCGTAGCCCAGCCGGTAGGCGCGGTGGCGACCGACCGCGGCGACCACGTGCTGACAGGCGGCTGCTTGCCCGCCAATCACGACATCGCCGGGGGCATTGACGATGGTTAGGTGAACCAGCGGTTGCTCAGCTGCGGCGGCCGCAACGTGCTCCTGGGGCACCAGCAGTCGCCAGTTCTCCCACTGGACCGGCTCGTCCGGTCCGATCAGGCCACGGTGCCGCCAGGCCTGCTCGATGGCGACGAAGCTCCCGCCCAGCTGGCGCGAGAAGACTTCGGCGGAGCACAGCTCCTCGAACATGGCATCCATGTCGCGCCAGGCGCCGAAAGCGAACAGGGCGTTGGACTCACCGGAGCAGAACCCAAGGGCGGCGCTCGGCTCCAGCGCGAGCGTCTGACGGCACAACTGGAGATGGAATTGGGACAGGAACGAGCTGCCCCAGAGCTTCTGGTGGGGGGTCAGGTGGGGCTCGGCGCGCTGGACCTCAGGGTCGTAGACCCAGCCGGCGGCCTGTCCCAGGCAGGTGCAACTCGTGCTCAGCTCGGTCACGAGCTCCGGAAAGGCGAGGACCTGCTCCCGACCCATGGCGGGATAGGCGCCTGCAGGTCCCGTGAAGACGACCGCCAGCTCGCCGCCGAGGGGACGGGAGGACAGGTAGCAGCCAGGCGCCACCTCGGCCACGGGTGCGGTCGGCCACGACTCGTTTCTGAGGGTCAGCAGGGCTTGCTCGAGACGCTCGCTGCCCCGCTCAGCCGTCGCCGCCACCACCAACCGATAGGGGCCGGTCCCGTCATCCCCAGAAGGAAGATCTCCCTCCACCGCCCGCACCAGCCCAGCCCGATCCGCGGCACCGTAGATCCACAACTGAGGCACCGGCGCGTCGAGCACTAAGGGGACCACCGGTGCGGGTCCCTGGCTGACGACGGAGCGATGGGTCGGTCCCAGCAAGGTCGTGGTGACAGCCTCGATGGTTAGAGCCTGGCTGCCGCCCGGTGAGTTGGGAAGCCAGGGCATGGCGGGGCCACCCCCCTCGGCCAGTGGCAAGGGCAGGGCCCGATGGCGACACGCTACCGTCGCAGCAGCAAGCCGTAACAGACCGGCGGCAGCGTGGGAGTGGCCGAACAGGGCCCCGAGCCGATCCGGCTCGCCGAGCCGCCAGCTTGCCTGGTCCTCTGCCTGGCCGATCAGGGCCCAGATCGTGTCCCCATCCTCGAGAGCATCGTCTAGCCGCTTGAGCAAGAAGACCACTGCCGCGTCCCCCGGCGTCTGTCGGTTGCCGTCCAGTACTGCGGCGGCGGCAGCCCGGTGCACCGGCTCGCAACACAGGTCCACGGCGGCCACTACCGCGGCGTCGAGCTCTCGTTGCTCCAAGGCCGAGACCGCCAGATCGAGGGCGACCAGGCCCGACAACTCCTCGGCCGAGACGGTGAAGCTCGGCCCAGCCAAGTCGAATTGGCTGCATAGCCGATTGGCCGGGATGTTGGGCATGGCACCCACCACTCCTGCTGCCTGTCGCAACGCACCGATCCGTTGGCGCGCCTCGGCCAACCAGGATGGGCTCACCGCTGCGCCGTCGCCGGTCCACTTGGCGGCCCAGTCGCCAATCCGCCAGCGCGCACCATAGCGGGCAACCTCGGCGTCGCACTGCATGCCCACCAACACGCCGGTGCGATCCCGGGGCAGGGCAGCCTGCCGGTGGGCTTGCCGTTGCTGGAGTAGCTGCCATAGGGCGCGTAGGACCAGCAGCTGTTGCGCCAGCGTCTGATCCAGATCGGCCGGCGGAAAGCGGATGCCCGTCAGGGGTAGCTCGATGGAGTCGGCAAAGGCGGCCAGCTCACCGTCCCCCTGAGCCCGCACTTGCGAGTGTCCGGCGAACAGATCGGTGGCAAATGCGGTGATGTCCAGACCATTGCCGACCAGTGCTTCGAGCCCCACGATGGCCACTGCAGGAGTCGCCCCCGCCGCGACCGGGCTGGAGCGACGGGCGCTCGACCGAGCCGGACTGCCGTTGCCGGTCCACTGCTCGACGACCAAGTGGGCATTGTTGCCGCCAAAGCCGAAGCTGTTGACTGCCCCACGCCGAGGCGCACCTGCGGTGTCCCACGGTTCCGCGGCAGTCAGCAAACGCAGCGGTCCACCACTCAGCTCGTCCAAGGGCTGGTCGACGTGGAGCGTAGGCGGCCGGATACCGGCCTCCATGGCGCAGAGCACCTTGATCAACCCGGCCACGCCGGAGACGGTGATCAGATGACCGAGGTTGGACTTGAGTGAGCCCACCGGGACTTGGGCGCCCTCATAGAGGCTGGTCATGCTGCGGATCTCCACCACGTCACCCACCGGCGTCCCGGTGGCGTGGCACTCGACCAGCGAGACATCGGAGGGAACCAAGTCGCAGCGGTCGTAGGCCTGGCGCAGACACCGCTCCTGGCCTTCCTGGGAGGGCACCAACAAGCCCCGACCGCGCCCGTCATTGGACAACCCAATGGTGCGGATCACCCCGTGGATGGGGTTCTGATCTTCGATGGCATCCGCCAAGCGCTTCAAGACCACGAAGCCTGCGCCTTCGGCAGGGACCAGTCCGTCTGCATCGCGATGGAAGGGCCGGCTGCGACCGGTTCGGCTCATGGCCTTCAAGGCACAGAAGCCAACGTGGATGAACAGATCGTCAGCTCGGTTCACCCCACCGGCGAGCATCAGATCCGCGCGCCGCCCTTGTAGCTCGTCGCAGGCCAGTTTGATCGCATAGAGCGATGATGCGCAGGCGGCGTCGATGGCGAAGGCAGGCCGCTGCAGACCGAAGGCGCGGGCACAGAGCAAGGCAGGCAGACCGGACATGAAGCGATTGAGCGGATGAGGTTGGGTCACCCCGGCGAGCTGTCGCGCTCGGCCGCCAATGAAATTCGCCGGCTGGGCTTCCAGCCAGACCGATTCAGCGAAGCTCGACAGTGACTGGGTGGGATAGGACAGGTTTCCGAGGATGACCCCAGCGTGGCTGGCGAGCCGCGGATCGGCCGCCGCTGCCAACTCGGCGCAACCGGCGTCGCGGAGCGCCTCACGGGCGCAGTGCAACACCCAGTGGAAGAGCGGGTCGAGGCGCAGGACCTCTTCCGGGGCGATGGCGAAGCCGGCTGGGTCGAAGGCCTGGTCGAAGTTGCGCACGTAGCCACCACGATCGGTCCAGGTCCGGTCCTCGGCGTTCTCTGGGCTGGGAGCGGAGACGAGGCTCCGAGCCACGCGCCAGTAACCAGGCGGCGCCTGGCCCAACAAATCTCTGCCTTCTCGCACCGCGCGCCACAGCTCGGCCGGATTGCTGGCTCCGGGGAGCAGGCAGGCACGGCCAATGATGGCAATGGGCTCGAAAGACATGGCTAGTGTGCAGACCCCGGGGCTCGTGCATGAACCTGCTCTGTCCCGCCGCGCCCGCCCAACACTGGCGCTACTCCTCGAGCTCGGCCGGCTGGGGGGCATCGAGCTGATCTAGGAGATCGTCCGAGGCGCGCGCCGCTGCCGGACCACGAAAGTGCAGCTCAACGTCCCGCAGCTCTGCAACCATGACCCCGTCCTCGGTGCAGAACGCGATGTCGCAAACCGTCCGGCTTTCGCCCACGATTTGGCCCTTCAGCGTGCAGTGAATGGGTCCTGACACCAGCTCGTCGTGATAGCGATAGTAGGCGCCGACCCGGGTGGGCAGCGACGATTTACCGAGCTGTGCCGCACCCCAAAGGATGGCCAGCTGCAGCCCGCCATCGAGGGCCGCGGCATCGGTTTGCCAGCCCTCGGTGGGCCAGCCCATCGCCGCGGTGGTGCGCAGCTGGGCCGCCCCGCCTGTGGCCGAGACCACGTCCAGCGAGCTGATGACTTGAAAGCTGTTCTGGTGGAACAGGTGCTGCTCGTAGGCGGCCCGGCTCGACCAGGGCCATGGCTCCTGGGCTATCGCCCCAGGATCGATCACGCGGGTGCGCGAGGGGCCGTGGTCCGCCTTCATCTCCACCGTTGCCGAGTATCGTTGCCGTCCCGAGTCATCGATCAGTTGGAGATCTTGCACCGACTGGCCGCCATCGGTGAGCTGGCGACAGGCGATCCGTAGCGGCTTGGTGGTGGCCAAGTCACCGTCAAAATCGGTGAGCCGGATTCCGCTCAGCACCTTCAGCTCTCGGACGGCCACGACCTGCAAGTCCGGTCGCCTCAGCCGAGCAGCTCGGGCGAACCACTCGAGCACCATCACCAGCGGAATCACCGGCACGCCATCGATCCGGTGGTCAGTCAGCTGGGGACAGGTCACCGGGTCGACCACCAGCGCGAAGCTTCCGTCGGCCGCACCTGCCGGGACCGGCTCGCCGGGCGTCATGCCGCCCAGCAGAACCTCGAAGGGCTGCTCGGTGCTCGTGCCCACCTCATCGGCGAGAAGCTGCGCTCCGACCTCGAGGGGGATTAACGGCACCCCGAGCTCTGCGAAATGACGTTCTAGGGCTGGGCTGACCATGCCACCCCGCCAGGGCCCCCAGCCGAGCGACCGCACCTGACAAGCCGACCCGCGCCGTTTGGCCTCCGCCGCCGCCACCTTATTGAGCACTTCGTTGGCCATGGCGTAGTCGCACTGCCCGGCATTGCCGAGCCTGGCTGCAACCGAGGAAAATAGGAGGATCAGTTTCACAGGATCGGCTGCGGTGGCCGCCAGAAGATGGGCGAGCCCGGCGACTTTGGTGTCGAACACCTGGGCGAATTGCGCTGCCGTCTTGTCCTGAATCCGCTTGTCGGCCAGCACTCCAGCGGCGTGGACGATCCCGTCGATAGGTCCCCACTGGGTCCGCACCTCGTCCAGAGCGAGACGCAGTGCTGCTGGGTCGGTGACGTCGACGGCGCTGTAGCGGACCTCGGCACCGGCTTGCTGCAAGGCGGCGAGCTGGGAGCGAATCTCTCGAGACTTCCGGATCGGAGCTGCGGTGGCCTCCAGATCGGCTGGGCTCAGGGCTCGTCCTTCGCGCTGCGCCGTTTCGAGAATGAGCCGCTTGAGGCTGGCATCGTCGGTGGCGTGCCGGGTGCTGGCATCCTC
>JAUVCD010001052.1 GCA_030590865.1 Myxococcales bacterium
CGGCTGCCCAGCTTGGGCCGCGAGCACCAGGCGCCGTGCTTCGGACCGATAGTCAGCGCCATCCCAAGGGACATGGCCCGCCACTATGACGCACCGTGGCCTGGGCAGCGAGGGCGTCTCGCACCTTGCCACTGAGCTGACCCCTGGCCGGAATCGACTAAGTGAGATATTTCCTAGAGATGGCTTATCTCGACCACCAACGACCCTGGCGCCCCTCCCTGCTGACCCTCGCGATCGTGACCTGTCTAACCGGGACGGTCAGTGCCATCGGCTGTGCCACCGGGACGGCCGGAGGCTTTGGCGGCGGAGACACCAGCACCAGCACCAGCGGGACCGGCAACGCCGGAGGAGGCGGTGGAGGCGTCGGTGGAAGCGGCGGCACGACCACATCCTCACCCTGCGCCGTGGACTGCACTCAGATCCAAGCGCCTGACTGTCAGGTGGCCCAGTGCAACGCCCAAACCGGTCAATGTGAAGTGGTCGCCGACGTCGACGGCACCAGCTGCGATGACGGGCTGTTCTGCACCGTCAACGATGGCTGCGCCGCGGGCACCTGCGTGGGCGGGCCCCAGAACGACTGTGGCATCTCGCCTCCGGCCTGCACCGAGGTCAGCTGCGAAGAGACCAGCCAGAGCTGCTCGACGACGCCGTCGGACAACGGAGCGGCTTGTCAGGATCCGAACGATCTCTGCATGAAGGGCGCGACCTGCAGCAACGGTCTCTGCACCGGCGGCACGCCTGAGGATTGCTTCTTCTCCCCGGTGTCGGACGACTGCCACGTGGCAGTCTGCGACCCGAGCGACGGTCAATGCAAAGAAGAGGTCGGCAACGAAGGCGGCGCCTGCAACGATCTGAACGACCTGTGCACGGTCAGCAAGACCTGTGTCGCCGGCGTCTGCCAAGGCGGCCAGCCGATGAGTTGCTCGCACCTGACCCAGGGCTGCGTGATGGGCGTCTGCGACGTCAACACCGGCCAGTGCACCACGCAGAGCGCCGGCGAAGGCCAGCCTTGCGACGACATCAACCCCTGCACCAGCGGCGAGATCTGCACCAGCGGCGTCTGCGGGGGCGGCAGCCCAGTGACCCAATGTGTGGCCAACGACTACTGCTGCCCGAGCAACTGCAACGAGAACAACGATGTCGACTGCGCCGTCCCTTCGGGCACCGCGCGGCTGTGCAACGGCAGCTTCGTCAACGTGCAATACTACCCTTGCGGCTCGGGCCAAGTGGGACAATGCACCGCCGCGGCCGCCAAGACCGCCTGCCAGGCCTACGGGATGAAGGTGGTCAGCCATGCCAGCGACGGCAACTCACAGGTCTTCTCGCTAGGGGCCACCACGTCCTGCAACTGGAGCACGTCCTACTTCACGGTGTCGACCATGATGCCATCGGGGGCCTGTCTCGTAGGCATCTCCAACCTCGACTGGTCGAGCTGCTGCAACCTCACCCAGTGGCATGGAAACACCCTGGCCTTCGGCCAGCCCAACCAGACCTTCGGCTACGTCCTGTCGGGCAATTCGGGCTACGTGGCGAACAACCCGAATGTGACCGGCGACACCTGGGGTTGCCAGAGCCTCACGAGCGTTGCGCAAAATCTGTCGGGCTGCACCTCCCACTACGTGGCCTGCGCGCCCTAGCACGACGTGCCGCTGCGCCGCGGTGGCCACGGGAGTACCGTCCAGCCTTGATCGGTGGTCGGTAGGGCTACCTCTTACGGTCGCGGGGTGCTTAAATTCACATTCGAGTCTCGGGGCTCGGGGCTCGATTACTGCGACCCCTTCCGCCCCGCGCTCGAACCCCCGAACGACCCCGCTTTCCTTACGCTTCCGAGCTCTCGCGGCTCGACAAGCTCGAGTCTCGGGGCTCGATGCTCGACAAGCTCGATGCTCGCGGCTCGATGCTCGGCTCTCTCGATTCTCGTTTCACTCGAAGCTCGGGACAGCGCAGGTCGTGCTCACTGGTGCTTCGGGGCCTCCATCGGCCGCCGGGTTTGCTGCGAGGTCGCCTTCTCGCAAACCCGGCGGCCGATGGAGGCCAGATGAAGCACGCATTCGATTACGAGAAGCTCGATT
>JAUVCD010000381.1 GCA_030590865.1 Myxococcales bacterium
GCCCAGGTAGTCGTAGAGCAGGTAGTCTGGCGTCGCATCGAGGTAGTAGCCCGCCGTCAGAATGTAGTGCCAGAAGCGCATGGCAGCTGCCAGCCACCACCCGTTGACCGCCACCACGCCAACCGCCACGGCCCAGACCGCCACATGGTCCCACCGACCCATGTCTTTGCGGGCCCGCCAATACAGGTAGGTCATGGGCACCACCAGCAGGAAGAACGCGTAGGCGTGCAAATGGTGGATGACCCCCAGCAACAGGAACACGCTCACCAGCAGCCAAGGCCGGCGTACGTCAAGCCAGCGGTAAAATAGCGCTAGCGGTAGCACCCACAGATAGGCAGCGAACCCCCAGGCGATCATTCCCGCCCAGAAGAACCAATGACTCAGGGCATCGAAATACCAGCCCATCGATGCCAGGAAGGCCGCCCCCACTGCAGCGGATCGGTCCAGGCGGAACAGCCGCGCCGAGGCGTAGAACACCAAGGGGACGAGCGCGTGGGCGAGCCAGATGAACAGGTTGAACGACCGGTGTATCGGCACGCCGAACCGATCGAGGACGATGGCGAAGACTTCGATGAGCTTGTTGTCGGCATCGAAGATGGCGCCCGAGGGTTGGCCGGCCAGCAGATGGGGGTCGTAGCACCAGATTCGACCTGAGCGACGGTGGGCTTCGACGGCCCGCACGGTCTGCTCCATGTGCGACTCGTAGTCGAGACCTGGCACTGGCTCGTCGCTGAGGATCAACGATGGCGGCTCGAAGTACAGCATCAGCGCCAGGTGCATCGTCAGCACGGCGATCATGGCGAGGGGGATTGCGTAGCGCTTCATCCTCCCACCGCCAGCCAGCTCAACCAGCTGCCACCAAACCGATGGGCCGCCAGCAGCAGGAGCCATGTCGGGCCGAGCACCAAGCGCAACAGGTCCCATGACCGCGCGGCGCTGGCTGCCCGGATCGGCACCAATAGAGCGCACAGAAAAATGAGCCCGAGCAGCGTGTGGAGCACCAAGCAGGTGTAGACGCAGGCGCCGACCATCAGGGCCCGAGCGACCCAGACGGTGGGTCTCACGCCAAGTACCACCGCCGTCGTGCGGAGCCCCGCCTGCTGGTCCGAGGCAGCGTCTCGAATGACCTGGATGGCCTCAGTGACGGCGCAGAGGATCGCCAGCAGCCCAGCGAAGCGCCACCCGTCCACCGACTCGATGGGGAAGCCCACCATCGCCATGGTGACGCCCCAGCCGACCATCGCGACCAGATCGACTAGCGGCAACCGCTTCAGCACTCTGGAGTAGGCCGTGATGAGCACCGCGTTTGCCACAAATGCCACCACCAAGCCCGTGGAATGTAGCCAACCCGTGACGCCAAGGATGATGGCTAAGAGGGCCACCATGGTCCAGCCGGCACCCAGGTGGTCGTGCAGAAACTGAGTGCGCTCAGAATCACGCCCTGGCGCCGCCAGATCTAGTTGCACGTCGAAGCAGTCGTTCAACAGATAGACGAACAGATTGAGCAGCACGCCGAAAACGCAGCGGTAGGCGATATCGGTGACTGGCAGCGACAGGGCGACGGCCAGCGTCATGCTGGTGGCCAGGTTCGCTCCTTCGCGCTTGCGGATCCGGTAGATCGCAGCATCTGCCACGATCCGGAAGGGGGCGGTGAGCCCAGAGGACATCGGCGGGATGCTGCGGTGCGACCTCGGGCCTGTCAAGGATGGCGGCAGAATCAGTCGCCACAGCCAGGCATCTGCGCCAGCCAGACCAGGTTGTGGCAGCGCCACAGCTCAACGCCCGTTGGCGTGCAGTACTCACAGACCAACCCCTCGGTGCCGCAAGTTTCGTTGTGGCTCGGCGGGTTGGTTACGCAGCCAGGATCGTTGGCCGGCGTGAGACAGGCCCAGATCGGGTCGGGGTTGCAGCCCACCAGCTCGAGGCATTGGCAACAGCCGTCGCTCTGGACGCAGGAGGCGCCCAACTGGGGGCACACATCGCCGCCCTGCACCGTCGACCCGCAGGGGGGCTGGGAGCCGCTGCTGCTACTGCTGCTGGTGCTGCTACTGCTGCTGCTGCTGCTCCCGCCGGCGCCGCTACCACCACCGTTCCCCCCGTCCCCCCCATCGCCACTGGTGCTGGTGGAGGAGGTGGTCGTGCTGCTGTTGTCGTCGGTGGACTCGTCGCCGCAACTGACGCCGAGCGCCACTGCCAAGCTGCCGGCCGCAACGAGCGTGACGATTCGATCCATGGGTAAGGTCCTATCGGTTGACGAGTGCCGGCGTCAGCACTCGGGGTGATTGGCGCAATCAGCGCACGCGCAGCCCTCATAATAGGGATTGCAGAGACCGTCGTTGTTGCACGCTGAGGGGGCGTTGCAGGTCTGGCTATCGTGGCAATCCAGGCAGACGCAGTCGTCGGCCTGTTGGGTCTGGGCGTTGAAGCAGACATTGTCGTCGGTGCAGCCTTCACAGAGGCATGCCTGCTGGTCTTGGAGATTGCACGGGGGGAAGTCGACGTTCGGTGAGAGGGTCGACAGATCCATGCACTGGATCGGACCGCCGCTGGTGCTGCTGCTGCTGCCGCCACCGGCGCCGCCACCGCCGCCTGAGCCGCCAGCGCCGCCGCCGCCACCACTGGTGGTGCTACTGCTACTGCTGCTGCTCGTGCTGCTGCTGCTGCCCCCCGCACCGGCTCCTCCCTCACCACCTGCACCGCCGCCGGAGCTGGTGGTGCTCGTCGTGGTCCCGCCGCCAGTGCTCTCGTCATCGGAGCAAGCTGGGGCCATGCCGATTCCGAGCAGGATGGCTGGCAGAAGAAAGACGAGGGTGCGCGTCATGGACCTCTTCCTTGTAGGGTTTGCTGGCAGTTGAAGCAGTCTCAAAGGCCGTCTCGAGTTGACGACTCAGCATTCATACTAGCAGTCGCGCCGGCCGGTCCCAACCCCGGCTGCCATGTTGTCTTGCCCTACGAGAGCTGCGCCGGCAGGCGGCAGGGAGCCGCTGGTGCGAAGGATGGGACATGGTGATAGACTTTATCTTGGCACTAGTATCAGCGACAAAGGGAAGTCCCACGATGAGCGCAAAAACGGAACGGGTCAACGGCGGCAAGATCCTCCTTGTATCGGCCGCTTTCATCCTCGTGGCAGGGGCGGGTTACGCCTGCTCGTCTGACGACCAGACCCACTCGGAGATCGGCACCGGGGGTGCCTCGTCCACGTCTACGAGTGGCGGCGGTAATGGGGCCGATAATCCTGACGGCGGTACGGGCGCCGGCTTCGATCCCGACCCTGAGCCCGAGCCTTGCGAGGGCCACGCCGGGGAGACCATCTGTTTGGAGGGTGTCGCCATCACTTGCGATGCCAACGGGGAAGAGGCCAGCCAACAGGACTGCGGTGACGAAATTTGCGTGCCAGGCACGGGCTGCATCCTGTGCATCGCGGGCCAGTTCTCTTGTGAGGGAAACACCGTCCTGTCGTGCAACCCGGGCCCGCCGCCTCAGTGGGATCCCATCGCGACCTGCGATGCCATGTCCTTCCAGAAGTGCAACGCCGTTCAGGGCGCCTGCCTGCCCCTCGAGATCACCGGCGGCAACACCCCGACGGGTTTCTATTACCAGTACGCCAGGTTCCAGTCAGGGGACACCGAGTTCCTGGGGGGCTACGACATCGATAGTCTGGGCGACTACCTCTACGTCAACCGCGGCGGCAGCGCCTTGGACGTCTACAAGGTCGAGCTGCTCGATTCGGATGGCGACGGTGAGTTCGAGCCCAACCAGCACCCCGACAATCCGGACGACACCGGTCCGATTGAGGATCGGGTCATCACCCACATCCAGACCTATGACACCCAGCTGGGTCAGCAGTCGGTGGGTGAGCTCTACGCGGTTCCTGAGGGCGTCTTCTTCATCGACTCCCACTCCACTGCGACCTACGGCGACTTCTTCAAGTTCACCTACAACGGCCAGGTGACGGCCAAGGTGGTCGACTCGCCCTCGGCCCTCATCTTGTCCCATCTCGGCTACGACGAGGTGAACGGCATCTGGTACGGCTCCAACGAGCAGGGGAGACGGGTATTTTCGTATCACGCGGCATCCAACGAATGGGTTGCCGAGTTCGCCTATCCCGATCTCGCAGGCAGCCACATGGACGGGATCGAAGTCGTCACCGACCCGAACGACGGCACCCCCTATGTGTACGTGTCCGACATGACCTCCGACTACTTGGGCCAGTACCTGCGCGACCGGGGCGACACCTGGGTCCAGGTGAACCTCTTCGAGTACGCCGGTACCGGTGAGTACGTCGAGGGGCTGGGCTTCGGCGCTTTGAACCACTTCTGGGCGGCAGCCGGCAGCTCGATCTACGAGATCGGTGGCGGCGACCTGGCCAAGTTCACCGAGCCCGACGATCCGCCGCCGCGCTAGTGCTCGCCGTTTGACCCCGCCTTCAGGGTAACTCGTAGGCCCCGATGTCTTCACTGAGGCCGCTGGGCCGGCTCGTACCCGCACGGTCTACGGCGATGTCTTGCCCCAAGCTGGTCTGGAACTCGTCGTAAATGGCGTCGAGGGCGGCTCCAGCGTCGATGGCAGGTGAGCCGCTCTGGGGCACGATGGTGCCCGTCGCGAAGAGCGGATCGCCTTCGACATTGGCGTTTGCAAAGGTCGCGGCATTGAGGGTCGCCAGATCGGTGTAGTTGGTGCTCCCAACCCGGACAGCCAGGGCCGTGCCTGAATTGAAGAACAGGTTCTGGTCGAGGCTGAGCGTGCTGCCGTCACAATCAGAGAAGTCCACGTGGCGGTCCACGGCATCGACGACGATGTTGTTGAGCACCGACAGCGTGGTCGGCGCGCAGCCCCACATGCCCATCCCGTCGGTGACGTTCGTGATGGTGTTGGCGGCCACCACGATAAGCCGATGTGACTTGTCGTCGATCTGAATGCCACGATTGACATCGGTCATCGCGTTGCCGATGACCCAGACGTCTTCGGAGCCCTCGATACGCAGCGCCCTTGAGCTCTGACGCATCTCGTTGTGCAGGATCCACACCCGGCGCGGACCCATGTTCGTCCCGTCGTCGAAACCGTTGCTGCCGACGACCATTGCGTCGCCGCCGGAGGTTGCCGAGGAGCCATAGCCAACCATCAGGTTCTCGGACACGACCACGTCGTGGATCGTCTTCAAATCCACGGCGTTTTCACGGTCGTCATGCAAGTGGTTGCGGCCGATGTAGACGTGGTGAGGCGGCGTGCCGAAGCATTGGTGGCAGCCCTGAAACGAGTCGCCGTTGTTGTTGTAGATCTCATTGTCGAGGATCCACAGATTGTAAGAGCCCTCGCCGGCCTGGATGCCGTGCGAGTCGGTGTCGTTGTCCCGTCGGTTATTGCCGATCTCGCTATCGTAGATGACCAGGTCGTGGCCGCGCATGTTGACCACCGGGTTGAAGTCGATGAAGGCACTGATCGGATTGGTGACGCCGATGTTGTGGAACACCAGGTGATCGCCGTCGATGATGTGGCGTGTCTTGTGATAGAAACCGATGTTCTCGAGCACACCGTAAGAGCCATCCCAGGAGAAATCGACGCGACTGCCATCGCCGTCGAACAGGACACGCTCCGCCCCTATGCCCTTGATGATGACAGGCGCGGCCTCGGTGCCATTCATCGTCAAGCTCAGGTCGCCGCTGATCATGTATGGGCCGCCGAGCACATGCACCACGTCGCCGAGCTCGTAGCTGACTGCGCCATTGCCCTGAAACAGGTCGCAGTAGGGCGCCGCTGCCGTGCCGACCGAGTTGTCGCAAGCGGGGTTGGTGTTGTCGACGTAGATTGTCGCGTCACCGCTAGTGTCGAGCTCGTAGCCGAAGCTGGGTCGACCGATACCGACGGGCATGCCATCGCCCCCGGGCAGATCGATCGGATCGCAGCTGTCGCTGTGCTCCACACAAATCGTACCGTCCTCACAGGGCGCAGGGCCGTTCGCGCACGAGCCGGCGTCGCAGTGCTCGTCGCCGTTGCAAAAGACGCCATCGTTGCAGTCGCTGTCAGCCCCGCAGGGCACGGAGCCACCCGTTCCGGCGCCGCCGGTCGCAGTGCCCCCGTCAGAATCGTCGCCGCAGGCTGGGTTGAGCAAGCCGAGGCCAGCTGCGAGCACCAGTGTGAGCATCTTTCTCATCGTTCGATTCCCAGGGTCCCAACCACGGTACGCGTCCGGCAGTTCTGCTGTCAAAGTCTGCCAGACGGCGGCGCGGTCGCGGAAGGCGTACGGCGGATCCCGCTCCTGCGGCGGTTTTTTTTCGGAGTTGGCCTGAGTCTCATCGCCCCGGCGGATAGCAGCGAATGCTACGCTGGGTGACCACCATGGGCGCGGAGAGCTCAGCTGAGTCGTATCGGGGCGAGGTGTCTCGCGATCTCACCGATAGGAGCCCCCCTCCTGCCGCGGAGCCCGAGCTCAATCGTTGGGGGGAGCTCTGCGATCCGGTGATGGAGCAGGAGTTCCGCGCGGATCGATTTCAGCGTGAGCTCAAGAGCCCCCTCAGGTGGTCGGCGTGGTCGGTGACGCTGATCTATCTTGCGTTTGGACCGATCGACTGGCTCATTGTCCGCGACGCCGTTTGGCTCGCGTGGCCGATCCGCTACGGGTTTGCGGTCCCCGTGAGTCTCGCGCTCGCAGTGGTCACGCTGACGAGACATGCCGGGAAGTATCACCGTACCATCGGGATCATTCACACGCTGATCGGCCCGGCGCTGTTCCTTACGGTTGGGGTGTCAGCGGAGGATCCAGGAGGGGTGCTCTACGTGGCGTGGGGCGCGGTGCTCTTCCCCTTGCTCGTCCCTCAGCTCACGCGGCTCGGCGTGAAGCTCCAGTTCATTTGCTGCGGTATCGTGCTCGCCTATCTGATCGCCATCGGCGTCACGCGCGCCAGTTGGGACCTGGGGGTGCAGCTCTTCCTCGTCATGTTCTTTCTCGTTGGCGTGGGCTACGGCGCGTGGGCCACCTGGGCGGCCGAGGTCGCCGGGCGACGGAGCTTCTGGCAAGAGAAGGTCATCGCGTGGCAAATGGACGAGCTCGCGACGGAGCGCGAGAAATCAGAGCGCCTGCTCCTCAACGTGCTCCCACCGAGCATCGCCGAGCGGCTCCGCGGCGGTGACAGGACGATCGCCGATTCGTTCGAGAACATCACCGTCCTGTTCGCGGACATTTGCGGGTTCACCGCGTACTCGGCGAAGGTGCCCGCCGAGCAGCTCGTCGAGCGCCTGGACGCCATTTTCTCGCGTTTTGACGAGCTCGCCGACGAGCTCGGGCTCGAGAAGATCAAGACCATCGGCGACGCCTACATGCTCGCCGGAGGCCTCCCACTACAGCACGACGACGCCGCGGGCGCCGTGGCGAGGATAGGGCTCGCGATGCGAAGCGAGCTCGTTGGGCTCAACGAAGCAGCGGGCGAAGCGTTCTCGATTCGCATCGGGATACACACGGGGCCGGTGGTTGCGGGTGTCATCGGGCGCCGCAAGTTCATCTACGACCTCTGGGGGGACACGGTAAACACGGCGAGCCGAATGGAGTCGCACGGGATGGCGGGGCGCATCCAGGTGACTGAGTCGACCGCGCGTATCCTCGAAGGCCGCTTCGAGCTCGAGGAGCGCGGCCTCATCGAGGTCAAGGGCAAGGGCGAGATGAAGACGTACTGGCTCGAGCGCGAGCTCGACGCGCCCGGTTGAAAGAGCCGATGGGGCGTTGGACCCTCAGCTACACCGCTCACGACCAGACGCTCATATTCTGGCGCCGTGAGCTGCTCACCCATGTGGCCAACGTCGCTTCAATCGAGGCGGCGCAAGGAGCTCCAGGGGAAGGTGTCCCAGAAGGGCGTCTCGACACCTTGCTCGGGGTCTAGCTCGAACCAGGTGGTGCGCGGCGACGGTCGCAGCACCTGGAAATTCTGAGCGGGCATGAAGCTTTGCCCGATGAGCGCGACCAGCCGCCCGTCCGCCGACCGTGCCAGATCGAGGATGAGCACCGCGTGCCCGGGCCCGCCAGGGAGCACGAAGAAGTCACCGGGTCTTACCTCGTCGCGGCTCGGTCGCTTGGCGTTGCGAGCCAGTGAGACGGTGTTGGCCCAGCCAGCCACCACGTCGAAGTAACGGCGATAGGTTTTGTGGCTGTCAGCCCGGGGCCGTCCGCTGCGCCACTCGAAGGTGTTGCCGACCACCTTCGGATATTGACCACTGAGGTAACGGGTCCAGGCGATGGGACCGCCGCCGCTCGGGTAGCTGGCTTCCTTGGCTCGTTTGCGGTGCCATAACCACTCACCGTGAAGGCGCATGATGGCGTCGGCGCACTGCTGCAGATCCCTATTGCCGATGTCCAAGGTGGTCACCGACGCCAAATTGCGGTGGTCACCCGGCAACAGCAGTCGACCGTCGTAGGCCAGGACCGGAGAGTCTGGCGCCGCCAGCGGCAACCTCCGCAACCAGGCACCGAAGCTGTCGGGCGCGACGTCGGCTCGGGTGAAGCCTGCCGGTGCCGCGAAGCGCTGCTCGAGCGTCGCCACCGCCTCGAGTGGTTCGATGGATGGGTCGTCGTGCCAGGCGTAGGGTGAGGTGTCGAGCGGGGCGATGGTGGCGGCTGCCGCTCCACTGGTGCTGGCTGTAGCTGCAGTCCCAGCGGCGGAGGTGGCGGGTGAGCTTGGCCCCCCAGGTCCACCGTCAGCCGGATGCCCAGCGGTGGTCGGTCGGGCGGGTGGCGCGTTGCGGGCCGTCGTTACCGGCCGCCCGTCGCCGCCATCCCGGCAGCCGAGCGCCATGAGCAGGCTGGCGGTCACCGCCAGCAGGGCCAGCGCCGGTCGCGCCCCGGTTACTGGAGGGCAGGGCATGATCACCACAGCTCACGCCGCTTGGCGCCGGCGTCGGTCTGGGGTGGCCGTCGATACGAGCCGGTCAGCTTGAGGATCACCGTATGAGCTCGGCACGCGGGCACCTGTTCGGCCAGGTAGTGGACCGGGCAACGACCGATCTCGATGACCTCGAGATCCAGCTCCCGGGCTCGGGCTACCGCCTCCCGATGCCCGGTTCCAAAGCTGAACCACACCCGGGTGCAGCC
>JAUVCD010000322.1 GCA_030590865.1 Myxococcales bacterium
GTCCACCGCAAGGTCGCGCACCTGGCCCCGTACGGTCGCGGATTGCACTTCGGCGAACCAGGCCTGCAAGGTCGTCCTGGCCTCCTCATCCGGTCGCGACGTGATCCGTTGCGGCAACTGCCCGGTGGCCAATTGGGCCATACAGGCCGCGAGCGCATAGGCGTCCGAAGCCGCCGACGCCTCCCCGTCTTCGAAGATCTCTGGGGGCATGAAGCCCGGCGTGCCCACCACGCTCCGTGTCATGGTGCCGGTGAGCTGCGGGTTGGCCTCAGCCCCCTCCTCGGCCTGAGCCACCATGAAGGCCGCCGTCGACATCTCGTCGATCGGCCCGGTGGGCGCCGCCACGGTCGGCCGACCGCGCCCCTGGCGGGCGATGCCGAAGTCGAGGACCTTGATGCCCCCCTCATCGGGCAGGAACAGGTTGGCCGGCTTGAGATCCAGGTGGACCACCCCGGCTCGGTGGATCACGTCCAGGGCCGCAGCCGCTTCCCGTGCCCAGGACAGCACGCGCCGCCACGGCACCTGCTTCTGTCGGTCCGCCAGCTCTGCGAGATTCTCACCGATCAGCAGCTCCATGGCCACGAAAGGGATCGGCCGATCCACGTCGAGAAGACCAGCGGCATAGATGGTGACCAGCGCCGGATGCCGGAGGAACGCGATGATCCGCGCCTCAGCGCCCCAGTCCTGGGCATCAGCCATGCCTGCATGCAACAGCTTGAGCGCCACCTGCCTCAAGGTGGTTCCATCAGGCAGCAGCTCGTCGGCCCACCAGACGTCGCCGAAGCCTCCGCGACCGAGCCGCTCGACGAGCCGGTAGCGCCCATCGAGCACCTCTCCTGCTTCGCGCTCCTTCTCCTCAGCCATCGGTGCCGCGCTGAGACGCTACAGTCCCTAAGGGCCGAGGACAATCGGTAGCGGCCGCCGCGGCGAGGGTAGCCCTATTGGCACGCGCCAGGCGACCCACCGCTGCAGGTCGTTCCGGCTGGACAGTCTTCGGGCAGGTGGCAACCACCGATGCAGAAGTCGAACTCGCAGACCATCTCGGTGCCCAGGTGACCGAGATTGCAGTCCGTATCGCTCAGACAGTCATACCCCACCGGCGGCAAGGGCGGGATGTCGACCCCCCAGTCGGCACAGACCACGACATAGAGGGCATCGACCGCCGGCGCGTAGCCGCACTCGCTCGGCTGACCGAACAGATCGCAATCATCCTGGCTGTAGCAGTAAGGCACGCACTGCTGCACCATCCCGGCCACGGCAACGCAGTCACCGTAGATTTCGGCGACCTCGTCGGTACATTCCTGCCACTTGGCGCAGTCCTTGGTGCAATAGCCCATCCGGCACAGCTCGCTCTGACACTCGCTGCTCTCCTCACAGGGCTCGAGGAGCGCCAAGCCTGAGCTGCTGCCCCCGGTTCCCGAGCTGCTGGAGCTCGAGCTGCTGCCGCCGATCTCGGGACAGGGCCCAGATGGTGCGGTGCATTGGTCGAAGCTCAGCCCGTCCTCAGCGCATTGCTTGGTCCCTGCCTCACCGCCGCGACAGCGGCAGAAGATATTCTCGCCTGGGGTGCACAGTCCCGTAGCACCGTCGTCGTCCTCGCAGGCGGCCATCAGACCACCGACGACGGGCACCAAAATCATCAAAGCCAACAGCCGCCGCATCACCCTGAGCATACCGCAAGACCCACGCCGCACTCCACGTAGGCGACCAGTCATGTCATGGTGCCCCCATGTCGACCTACGTCATCACCGGAGCGAACCGCGGCATCGGCCTGGAGCTGTGCCGACAGCTCAACCAGCGAGGCGAGGTCGTCGTGGCCCTGTGCCGCCGCCCATCTGCCGCCCTCGAGGCTCTGAAGGTGCGGGTCGAAGAGGACATCGACGTGGCGGATGATGACCTCGTGCCCCGGCTGCGTGCCCGTTTGGCGGGCTGCCCGGTCGACGTGCTGGTGAACAACGCCGGCATCCTCACCCGCGAGACCCTCGAGGACCTGGACTTCGACCGTATGCGCCTACAATACGAGATCAACAGTCTGGGGCCGTTGCGAGTCACCGCCGCCCTGCTCGACAATCTCCACGCCGGCTCGAAAGTAGCCATCGTCACCAGCCGTATGGGCTCGATTGACGACAACACCTCAGGCAGCCGCTACGGCTACCGCATGTCCAAAGCAGCGGTGAACATCGCGGGCGTCTCCCTGGCTCGCGATCTGGCGGACCGAGAGATCGCCGTCGCCATCCTACATCCCGGCTTCGTGCGCACTGAGATGACCGACCATCAGGGATTGGTCGATCCGCCGGAGTCTGCCGCAGGTCTCATTGCCCGGATCGACGAGCTCACCCTCGCCACCAGCGGCGGCTTCTGGCACATGAATGGCGAGCAGCTGCCCTGGTGAGCTTGCGCCAGGTCTCGGCTTGGCGCTGCTCAGGGCTGCAGCGCGAAGGTGAGGTCGAAGGCGCCGTCGTCCCCATTGTAGCCGTCAGCGAACACCGAGTACTTGGTATTGGCCACCGCGTTGATGGTGATCTGCTCCACTCCCCCGGCGGTCCAGATGCTGTCCGAGCAGGCCACCTGCATGCCACCGGAGCAGCTGCCCACCCTGGCGTAGAGCACGCCGTCGAAGGTCGGTTCGAGGGTGATGGTCAGCTCGCCAGCCACGGTCGGCGTTACCGAGTAGACCAGCTCTTTGGTCTGCAACGAGCCCCCGCAAGCGGCCTCGCCTTTGTAGCTACTGGTCGCGAGCGCCGTGTTGCCGCTCACCGTCACGACATCTCCTGCGCCCACGTCCACCGTCGCTCCCGGACAGCTGTCGCCCGGCACGTCATCGTGTAGCTCGAGATTGAGGGCGAACTGGGTGCTGTCGGTGACCGAGCCGTCGGCGAAGACCCAATAGGTCAGGCCGGCGGTCACCTCGAGGCTGACCGTCTCGGTCCCACTGGCGCCGGTGGCATCTTCACATGCCAGCTCGTCGCCTTGGTCGCAGTTGCTGCCCCGAACGAGCAACACGGGGTCGCCGCCATTGATGCCCGTCAGGCGGGCCGTCAGCCAACCGTCAGTCTTGGGCACGACGGCGTAGACGATGTCCGGCGAGCCAGCCCCACCACAGGACCCGGCGGCCGTCTCGGTCGCTGTGGCCGTGTCACCGACCAGGTTGATCTTACTATCGGCGGTGAGGTGCAACGTCAGACCTGGGCAGGTCCCTGACGTGCTGCCCATGAGGGTGCAGTCGCTGCCGCAGCCATCGCCGTCCACGGCGTTGCCATCGTCACAATCTTCAACGCCGAGCTGGGCGTAGCCGTCGCCGCAGGCCGCCACGGTACAGCTGTCCAGGCAGGCGTCACTGTTCTGTGCATTGCCGTCGTCACACTCTTCACCAGGATCGACGATCCCGTTACCACAACCCGAAGCCTCGCCGCGACAATCGGGCGCACAGCCGTCTCCGCCGCGGTTGTTGCCATCGTCACAGTCCTCGATGTCGGTCTCGAGATAACCGTCGCCGCAGCTGGCTAGCGTGCAGGTCGCCAGGCAAAAGTCACTGTTGTCGTAGTTGCCGTCGTCGCACTGCTCGATGCCCTCGACGATGCCGTCCCCACAGACGGGTTGGGCGGCCATCGGTCCGAAGTCGTCCTCGCCGCAACCAACCATGAGGGCCGTGGTGGCAAGCAGGCCAAAAGCGGCAACCCCTGAAGTCTTGGTGAATCGTTTCATGACCTTGTCCTGTTGAAGCTCTGGGGGATAATTCGGTGAGAAGGGGCGCGGCGGTTAGGCGGGACACTGCCGTCGCCGCCAAGCGCGCGGTTCGGAGGATCAGCGTCGACGCCGCAGGCCTAGCAACAAGCCGAGGGCGCCGAGCGCGAGCCAACCGTCGCCATTGCTCGAGCCGCCGAGGGCGCAGCCGCGCTCGTAGAAGTTGTTCACCGAGGAGGGCTGCGAAGGGGCGCCCGGTTGGTCTGCTGGACCATCGTCGGTCGGAGGCGCGCCACCGGTGCCATCCTCGCCGTTATCATTCTCTTCACCGTCGTCGGTCGGCGGCGGCGGGGGCAGTTGCGGCGGCCGCAGCACCAAGCCAGTCACTGCAGCGCTCAGCGAGCGGTGCTCGTCCCACCACAGCGCGACCGGCTTCTTCACCGAGCCACCCACCTCGAGCCAATCGAGCTTGAAGGGGACGCCCTGGTCAGACTGCATGGCGATGAAATACTCGTGGTACGCGTTCTGGTTTTCCCGGTCCTTGCTGTGCAAGTTCATCTGCCAGTCAATCTGGCCGGCGCTACCGTGGACCACGATCTCCCAGCGCCAGAGGGTGACCTCGTATTTGGTCTGAACCTGGTAGTCGCTGTTGAAAAAGCCCTTGGCCTGCACGTTGGCCTCGACGGGGATGGTCGAGCCTTCCGGAGTCTCGTAGGCTTTCTGCGCGGCACCCTCGCCGTTGATCCCGAGACCGTATTTGGTCTCCATGGTGATGTTGCCGTAGGCGTCCCACCCGTAGTTGTCGAAGGGGACCGACCAGTCCCAGCGGAAGGCGCCAGAGCCGGCAGTCACGTCGGTCTGAGCCCGTAGGTAGAGGGTGGCCTCGTTGTCTGGCACGAAGTAGCCGAGGAAGCCGTTGCCATGATCCTCCAGCCGCCAATCCTGCAAATTCGGTGAGGTACGCGCCTTGACCACGGCCACGTAAAAATCGCTGCCCCGCTCGATCGACGACTCGAACCAGAAGAACTCGGCGATCATGTCGACGTAGTTGTTCTCGTCGTCCTGTACGCCGGCATAGAGCGTGTTGCCTGAGAAGTAAGCGTAGCGCCCATCAGCTTGGTACCACTCTTCGCCGACGTAGCCGGGCACCACGCTCTCCATGGTCACCTCGTGGTTACCACGGAGCATGATCGCGCCCTTGTAGCTGGTCTCGGTGTCGCTGAGACCGCTGGTCGGCAGTGATTCTTCTTCATCCGGCGGCGGTGGCGGCGGATCATCGTTGCCACCAGCCCCACCTTCGCCATCGGCGAAGGCGGTTGATGCGAAGCTGAGCGCCAGCCCGGCAGCTAGAAAGACTCCGAGCCCCCGAGAAACCATGCTCTTGTGCGCCACTGCAGCCATCAATCGACCTCCCTGTCACCCAATGTGAGCTGACGTGGGCCAATGTAGGTAAAGGTCGGTTGATTGTCTACAACTATTTTGCCCTGGCCATCCCCGCTGGGATACGGGCGCCCCACTACTGAACGCAAGGTCACGTAATCACTGAAAGCGACGCGCGAACCCGCGCGGCGAAAACTAACGGGAAAACGTGGCTTCGATGAGCGTGGAACCGATCGGATCGGTCAGATCGGGCAGGCAAAGGACGTAAGTCACCAGTAAGGGCTCGCCCTCGATCAGGTAGAAGATGGCAAAACAGACGCGCTCCCCATCCCACAACAGCGCGTGCACCTCGAACCACGGCGGTTCACCACACAAGCTGCAGTCGACGTCATCAAAGGGGATCAGCGCGTAGGTCGTCCCTTGAATCGTGGCCGAGCCGCTGCTCAGGCCGTCGTACCAGATGTCTGGCCCTGAGAAGGTGTAGCCCGGGAGCGGCTGAGGAAAGGGCATGGTCAGCCCAGGCAGCTGAACGGCCGCCGTCGATGGGCTGTCGGACTCGGCACAGGCTCCGGTCGCCGCCTCGGTGGTGAGCACCGTCCCGTCGGTGCCTTCGTAATAGATCCCGAGCAACTCACCGCCGAGACAGTAGAACCACAGCACGTAGAGCCGGTCTCCAGCCAGCGCCAAGGCCTGGTAGAGAAAATAGTCCTCGAAGGGTTGCCGCTCGTAGACGACGACGGGAAGCGTTTGGTTCCCTAGCTCAACCGAGCCGGTCCCCTGGTCGATCGAAGCGGAGCCAACGAAGCTGACCCCCGAGCCTTGAGCCGAAAAGCTGAACGGAAGCGCCAGCGTTCCGCTGGTTGGACCGATGGCGATGGGCCCTTCGGGCACACCCCCGCCTCCCCCCGTTCCGCTGCTGCTGCTGCTCGAGCTCGAGCTGGTGCTGGTCACTCCACCCGAGCCATCATCGTCGTCCGGCCGAATCACGTCGCTGCTGCACGCGGCACTCAGGACCACGGCCATCGCCACAGCGGGCAGCCAGGGCAGCAACGGTCGGAGCATTGGTGTCGATGAGACCGCAAGGAGGACGGCAGTGTCAACCAAGGGGGGCAACGCACTCGTCAGCGGGCGAGGCAGATGTCTCGGGGTCGAGGGCTAGGTCGACGTCGAGGGCTAGGGCTAGGGCGTGGGTGAGGACCGAGTTCGCGGTCGAGGTCGAGGTCGACGTCGCGGTCGAGGTGGCGGTCGAGTTCGCGGTCGAGTTCAAGGCCGAGTTCGCGGTCGACGTCGGGGTCGAGGTCGAGGTCGAGGTCGCTCCTCGGCGCCTCGCAGCAGCGTGTGAACCGCCTTGCTGTCAGGCGTTCACGTCCTGCTCGTGTTTGACCACGCCGGTCTTGTAGGCCGCTTGCGCGACCGCTTCGGCCACCGCGTCGTGCACGTCTTTGCGGAGAATGTCGGGGACCAGATCCGTGCCCTGGGCGAACTTGGCAATCACGGTGGCCGCCGCGATCTTCATGGCGTTGTTGACCCGAGTTGCCCGTGCCGCCAGAGCCCCCTTGAATAGGCCCGGGAACGCCAACGCGTTGTTGACCCCCTTGCCGTCAGCTGCGAAGGCCGCGCCGGCCTCGATGGCTGCCTGGGGCTCAATCTCGGGGTCCGGATTGGACAGGGCCAGGATCACCTGTTTCGGCTGAACCGCCGAAGCCTCGATGAGACCGGGAACGCCGGTGGTGGCGATGACGATCTTGGACTGGGACATCACCCCTGCCAGATCGGTCGGCCGTCCGTCAGCCTGTCCGAATCGCTCGAGCGCTGCCTGGTCGATGTCGGTTCCGTAGATCTCCCGCACCCCGAAAGCCCTGAGCAGCTTGAAGATCCCCGTGCCGGCAGCGCCAAGTCCGATGATCCCAACCGATGATTTCTTCAGATCGATATAGGTGTACTCGGCGATGTTGAGTAGCGCGGCGAGCACCACCACAGCGGTCCCATGCTGGTCGTCGTGCACCACGGGAATGTCCAGCGCCTCGTCGAGCCGCGCCTCGATGTCGAAACACTCGGGCGCTTTGATGTCCTCGAGCTTGATGGCACCGAATGTGGGTGCGATGGCCTGAACACTCTCCACGATCCGATCTGGGTCGTGACTGTCGATGAGAATCGGCA
Source organism: Myxococcales bacterium (assembly GCA_030590865.1). Taxonomy (GTDB): domain Bacteria; phylum Myxococcota_A; class Polyangia; order Polyangiales; family Polyangiaceae; genus JAPYTK01. The sequence goes on from JAUVCD010000322.1 coordinate 7,225, forward strand.
CTCCATTGATGCCCGCCAGCAACTGGAACAGCAGCGCCTTACCCTCCATGACCGGCATGCCGGCGACCGGGCCGATGTCACCCAAACCGAGGATCGCAGTACCGTTGGTTACGATAGCCACGGTGTTGGGGATGGTCGTGAAACGATAGGCCAGGTCGGGATCCTGGCGGATCTGGCGGCAAATGGAGGCCACGCCAGGCGTGTAGATGAGGCCCAAGTCATCGACGCTCTCCACTGGCATCCGAGGCATCACCCGAATTTTCCCGCCTTCGTGAACCTCTTGGACGACGTCCGTAACCCGGACCAGATCGATCCCCTCCATCCCGCGCGTCTCGTCGCAAATCGCCTCGAAGGCAGCTTCGGACGGGACGTGGATGTCCAGGTCTCGGATCTTGTAGTTCTTGCCGGCAGAGACGGATTTGATCTCACCAAAAGCCCCTCCGTGCTCCCCGACCATGGTGGCGAATCTGCCTAGATGGCAGGGGAAGCGAACGAATTTGACACGGGCGCGCTTGATGACCCGGATGGTCAGCTCGTATTTCATCTCACAGCTCCTCGCCCAGCGCCCTACCCGTTCCCGCCAGGTCCATCAAGGGTGCTCGGCCAACTGCCCGAGAATGCCGACGGCACTCCGCTTCCCTAACGAGGGCGCTTCTTGCGTCGTGAGCGGGGCGCCACAAAGGAATAGGTGCCCCCTGCGTCGGGCTCGCTGATGGGCTCGGTATCGTGGCGTTTGCCTTTCTCACCCCCAGGCGGCAACGTCGGTGTTTGGTCCCTCAGGTCGAGCGCGCCGGCAGACGCCGCATGATCTGTGGGGACCTCTGCAGGCTCCCAGCCAGCGTCCTCTGCTTCCCAAGCCGGCGGCCCGGGGGCGGGGCTCGGATCTTCTAGCCCCAGCGCGGCGGGGTTGAAGCCCTCTTCCAGGGGGGGGTCGGTGGGTACTTCGGACGAGACGCGGGGCATCTCGAGCTCCCAGTCGGGCTGCACTGGCGCGAGATCTTCAGCTGGCGATCCGATCGCCGGCGCCACGAGCCCCAAGGCAGCCTCGCCGGCGTCGTAACCGGCGGCCTGCACGGCAGGCTGGGGGGCCTCGAGGTCCAGCCCCACCGAGGCGGGCTGGAGAGGCTCTTGTTGGGGCGCAACTGGCTCCATTTCAGGCTCGAAAGCCCACTCCTCGACGTCCACCTGGGGAGCCTCGAGCGCGAGCTCTGCCGTCTCGGGATTGGGTCCCCCGTCGTTCCCATCAGCGGTGTAGGCCGGGATCGCAATGTCTGGCGACTGGTCGTCAAGGCCGCTGACGACAGACTCGTGCCGGGCGCCAAGGCCCTCGTCAGCAGACGGGGGCTGCAGTGCGGCGCCTTGTCCTTGGCCCTCTTGAAGCAACTGTTGGAGGACCGCGTTCTCGCCCTGCACCCGCCGCAGCTCCGCCTCGGCGTCCAGCACCCGGCGTTGCAGCTCCTCATTGACCTGAGGAGGCAGTGGAGGGGTGGGCAGTGGGTCGGGCGGTGCAGCAGGGCGCTGCTCCAGGATCGCCAGATCTTCTCGGGCTGCCTCCAGCTCCTGCTCACTCTGGAGGGCCGCCGCGCTGACGGTATCCAGCTCGCCGGCCAGAGCCTCCACTTCTTCGTGGTGACTTTCGATGAGCTCGGCGATGAGCCCCTCTTGCTCTTCGGCGCTGGTAGTCTGGACTTGGTCGATCGTCGCGAGCGCCTCGTCGCGCTCCGCCGCCAAACGAGCCGCGAGCTCGGTGGCTCGAGCGAGCTCGGCCTCCAACTCGCTGAGGACGGCCCCCTCGGAGGCTTCTCGCTGCTCGTCCGCCAAGCCCAGTTGGCCCGCCACGCCGGTCGCCTCAGCTAGGGCGCGCGTAGCGGCGTCGCGCGCTTGGACCAGCTCGTACCGTTCGATGGCATGGTCATCCACTTGTTGCTGCAGCGCCCCCAGCTGGTCGGCCAACTGCGGAGACGCCGCCTGTTGCGCCTCGAGCTGGCGCACTTGGTCCGCCAGCCCTGCTTGCTGCTCTTCGTGCTCACTGAGGAGCTCGGCGATGTAGCGGTCGCTATCCTCAGCCAGCGCCTTGATGTCCGATTCGGCGGCTTGGCGAGTCTCGGCGAGCTCGGCCAGCAGATCATCACGCTCTGCGATGACTGAACCGAGGTCTGTCCCGCCAAGCACTGGCGGGTCAGCGATGCCTTGGCCGGAACGAGACGCAGCGGCTGGTGATTTGTCTTCAGGGCGCGACATGTCCGAACAGACGACCCCCTCGTCATCGGCTGACGACGCGGCCCCCAGAGCATAGCGCGACATCGCCGGGGTTTTACAGTGGTGCCCGAGATTGGTACGGCAACCCACCGGATCGGCGAATGTCCTGACCTCTGATGCTCACCAAGCCTGACCACGACCAGCCGAATGTTCTGGTGTGGTGAGCTTGAACCTCACCACCAGGATCAAAAACAGCCGTGGCGAGCCCACCGGAAGCGCTGGGCGGGAATTCACGGGTCCTCATCCCCGCTCGGCTCATGATCGTTCACATCTCGGTGGGGGCGTCCCGGGCTGGCGAGCGCGGGTTTTGGGGCAGGTGGTGTTGATTTGCTGATCCGGTGTGAGTTGCTCGTGCGTCCAGAAGGCATGACGCAGGCAATCGGCAACTCACCACAGAGGCACGGTGGGCACGGTGTGGAGATTTATGGGGAAACCACGGAGGGCGCCTCGCCACTTGGCGGGGGGAGCTCAGGGGGAAGGAGAGGCCAAGCTGGTCCACGGGGGATTGACGGATCAGCTCCTCTCGGCGGCATTCACCGTCCACACGGCGCTTGGCCCGGGGCTGCTGGAGTCGGCATCGCCGGCCGCGTCCTATAATCCACTCCGTGCCCTCCCTCCCGTGCCCTCTCCCAAATCTCCAAATCCGTGTCCCCCGTGCCCGACCTGGTGAATCCTCCCGTAGAGGCCGACCATCAGCACAGTAGCCGCCATTTTGAGCGCCCATGCCCCATCAATCGGGCCGGACCACACCAAAGCGTGACCGTGCCGAGGGGGCGGCTCATCGGACCGCGCCGAGGCCCAAAGGGATGTGATCAATCATGAGCCGCTCGGG
>JAUVCD010000061.1 GCA_030590865.1 Myxococcales bacterium
GGCTCTGCCGGCGAGTGCTGCGCGGTGCTCGACTGTGTCTCGCTCTCCGGCAGTGTCGAGCAGCAAGACAAGCTCAGGCGCATCGGGGCCATGCTCTTCAAGATGAGCAACTAGCTCTCCCGGGCGGGCCGCCAGCCGGCAGGCCGCCCGGGGGTCTGCTGTGGCCCGCAGGCCTAGCGGCTGCACCGCCGGATGAGGCCGGTCAGCATGGCGCAGACGCGGTTGGCCAGCGTGAGTAGCTCGTCGGTCTCTTCTTCACCAAGCAATTCGTAGCGGTAGAGCCGCTCGAGATGAGAGGCCAACTCGCCAGCTTCACTGCGGGCCTCTTCATAGCGCTGCCGCTTCTGCTTGGGCGAGAACCGATTCGCCCCTTCAGCAATAAGCGCCTCGGCCCCAGTCACTGACCGCAACAGCTGGTCAGCAATGTTGCGATACCCCCGCAGCGCGAGTCCCATTGCTGACAGCCATCCGCCCTCCCCGAGCCCCCTTCCCCCACGCGCTCGACCCCGAGAACGACCCCGCTTCCCTCCCGCTTCCGAGCCCGACCGGTACCAAACCATCGGGCGCGGACCGGGCTCGGGGTCGCGCTCGGGCGCGTGCACGTGGCGGAAGCGGAAGCGACAACTATCCTGTCAGAGGGGGGGGGGCTAGTGATGCTCGGGAGGTCTGACACTCAGCGGGGCATCGTCTGCCAACAGCGCCTCCGCCTCCCGGCTGGGCATGGGCTTGGCAAACAGGAAGCCCTGACCGATGTCCACCCCCAGCTCCCGAACTCGCGTGAGCTGGCCAAGCTCCTCGATTCCTTCGGCCACCACCGTCATCTCCAGGCCTTCGGCTATTCGCACCAGAGCGTCCAGCAGGTGCAGGTTTCGCTTGGTCGGGTTGACGAAGGTGCGGTCCAGCTTCATCACGTTGAAGTCGAATCGTTGCAGGTAGCCTAGGGATGAGTAGCCGACCCCGAAGTCATCGACCGCTACCGTCACGCCCAATTTGCGGAGAAAGCGAATGCGCTCTTCGGCCAAGTCCGGCTGGTCCATGATCGCGCTCTCGACAATCTCCACCCAAAGCTGTTCAGGCGGCAGCTCGCTCTGGGCGAGGTTGTCCTGTACTTGCTGAGGAAAATCAGCTTGAGCGAAGGTGCGAGCCGACGCGTTGACGCTGAGGAAAACCGGCCGCTGTGGGTGTCGGCGGCACCAGCTCGCCACGTCGCGGCAGGCTTGGGTTGCGACCCAGCGGTCGAGCTCAACGATGAGTCCCGTCTCCTCGGCGAGAGGCAGAAACTGTCCGGGCTGCACCAAGCCTCGCTCTGGGTGGCGCCACCGAACCAAGGCTTCAACGCCGATGACGGTGTCATCAGCGAGGCGTACCAGGGGCTGGTAGTGCACCTCGAGCTGCCCCTCTTTGAGCGCTCGCCGCAGGTCTAGCTCGGTGTTCAGTCGCGTGACCGCCCGGGCGTGCATGGCCCCATCGAATACTCGTTGCGACTCCTCGGCCTGCTTGGCTTCCATCATGGCGATGTCGGCGTCTCGCAACATGGCGCTCCCGTCGGTGGTCTCGGGGCTGTAGGGCGCGATTCCGATGCTGGCGCTCAGCGGTACTTCGTAGTCACCGAGCAAGAAGGGTTCTTCGAAGATGGTATGGACCCGCTCGGCCACCACTAGGGCGTCGCTCGGGGCGCGCAGCTTCACCAGCAGAATGGCAAACTCGTCGCCGCTGAGCCGCGCCACCGCGTCGCCTGGCCGGACGAAGCGCAGCAATCGCTCGCTGACCGCTCGCAGCAGCCGGTCACCGACCTCATGGCCCAGGCTCTCGTTGACTAGCTTGAAGCGATCGATGTCCAGGTAGAGCACCGCGAAGGCCTGTTCCCCTTGGCGCGCTGCGGAGAAAGCCTGCTCCAATTTTTCGACGAAGCAGGCACGGTTGGGCATGCCGGTGAGCGAATCGTGATGCGCCTCGTGCTCCAGTGACGCCAGGGCGTGGCGCCGCTCGGCTTCGCTCTCCACCAAGCGAGCGCGGCGTCGTGCGCTCTGTAGCCGGGCTGCGAACAGCCGCCGTTTCCGGCTGCTCTCCAGATAGCTGAGCGTCAGCGCCAGGCACACCGCGAGCACCAGCGAGCCGAGGTAGGGCGAGCAGGCTCGAGAGCCTTCGGTCACCGCCATGGTGACCGCCCAGCCGGTCAGGTAGAAACCGAGCGCCACCGTGTGGGTCAAGAGGGTGCTGGGAATCAACGCGATCGCCACCGTCAGCACCCCGACGAACACCATGTCGCTAGGCTCGTGCGCGTAGTGCAAGCGCAGCAGCGAGTGGCCGATGATGCAGCCGAGCAGCAGCCAGGTCACCCAGGTGTCGCGCCGGTCGCCCGCCGAGGTTTGGGCGAGCCACTTGGACCCTAGATAGAGCGCCACCGCGCAGCCCAAGGCGACGACGATCATGGGCAGCTGGCCGGCTTTGCTCAATAGAACGAGGTGGCTCATCGCAACCACCACATAGGCCAGTGCGACCACTCGAGTGAGCCGTTGCAGACGCTCTCGTTCGGCAGCGGTCTGCGCGTTTCTCAGGTCGTGCAGCAGGCTGTTGTCATCGGTGGTCTGACGGGCCGGTGGGCTGCCAGCGCCGCCAGGCTGCAAATCGGGCATTACTGCACAGCCTAGCCGACGACAGAGGGATTGGTCGAGTCCCGTCCCTCGCCCCCCCTAGCCGCAGGTCTGTGGGGCACCGTGGTAGGAAGCCTCAGTCGATGTTCAGCCCGGTGTTGAACAGGAAGCCCCAGGATTTATCGAAAGCCGGACCTAGCCCCTCGTCTATCGGCAGCATCAGGCCGAGGCGCAGGAAGCCGAGCTCGCGATTGACCGCGAAGAAGGGGCTGAGCGCGAACTGGTAGTAGTCGTCATCCGAGCGGAGGCGGCTGCCGCGGGGCTCGCCGTAACCGGGACCAAAGGCCACCCCTTGGACCCGCAGGCCGCCGCCAATTCCGTGGCCGAGCTGCAGCTCGATGGCGTGGTAGAAGGCGCCGTGGACGTCGTCGTTGCGGCCGACGGGAATCCACAGAGAAGGCTCGAGCTGGCCGCGGAGCTCGACGATGCCGCCGTGCCATTCGATGCCGAATCTGCCTTGCAGTGGCAATATGTTGCTGGCGTAGAGATGGGCGTTCCACAAGGCTCGCGGGATCGCCTGACCGAGGAAATCGTTGTCCTCGATGAGTGGGAACCCGATGGAGCCACCACCGGTGATCCACAGCTTGTTAGTGACCCGACCGACGTGGTGAGCGCCGACGGTCGGGTTGCCCCAGGGAAAGGCGATCCCCAGCGGCATGATCGCTTCGATGAAGGTGTGGTCTGCAACCGGGACCGTCGCCACGATGTTGAAGCTCGCGGCGGCGCTATCGCTCTCGGTATTCAGATAGGCAGCCGTGTCGATTCCGATTCGTCCCTGTTGGGTGAACGGAACGCCCGACTCGGTCACCCCAGCGAGCGGCTTGGGTTTAGGAGGCGGCGGGGGTAGTGGTCCTGGACCCCACTGATGCTGGCCTGGCGGTGGTGGCGGTGGGCCCAGTGGCCGCTGCGGCTGCGGCAGCGGCGGCGGCGGGGCTGCCATGGGTGGCGGCATGGTCGGTGCCGGTGGCGGCTCAGGCGTAGGAGGCGGCGGCTCAGGTCCCGGTGGTGCGGGAGGCGGCGGCTCAGGTCCCGGTGGCCCGGGCGGTGGTGGCTGAGGTGCCGGCGGGGGTTGCTCGCCCTGCGCCCAGGCCTCTGGGCAGCTCGTGCCCAAGGCTGAGAGGATGGCCAAGGCGCTTGCGGCGCTGGCGGCGAAGGTGGCCCAGCTACTTTTGCTCCCCATGATGGCGGCCTACCACGTTGCCGCGCGGGCCGTTAGATCGCCCGCACCGCCATGCTTTGGAGCTCTTGGTTACTTGAATCTCGGTCTCGGTCTCGGTCTCGGTCCGGTTTGGGTTGTCGAGAATCGAGAGCTCGGAAGGGTGAGGGAAGCGGGCTCGCGCGCGGGTGCGTGCGCGTGGCGGAAGTATCCCTATCGACTACCGATCAAGCCTGCCGCCGCATCGGGATGGTCGCTTACAGGCAGTCACCGCCCGAGCAGCTGAAGGGGGCCACGCAAGCGGCATCGCCGCCGCAGCCGCGGGAGCACATGCAGATGGCCGAGCTGTAGCCGGTGTCGGTGCAGGCGTATTGGGTCCCGAGGTTGCACGTCTCGTTGGGGTTGTCGTTGTAGAAGCCCAGGCACTCGCCGCCTTCGGCTTGGCAGAGGGCCTCGCAGGACACCGGCCCAGCGGTGGTGATCCGGAGGGAGCACACGCCGGCGGTCTGGCCGCAGTAGGTGAGGATGTTGCTGTGAGTGTACTGCTCGTCGCAGTCGCAGGGGGCACCGTTGCAGTGCGGGTCCGTTGGGCTCCCGTTGCAGCCCGTGCCATCAGGACCGCAGGGCCCCGTCGCATCGGCGCATTCGACGGCCGGATCGGTGCCCGCGGTGACTGCCGCGCAGGTGCCGGTGGTCCCACCGGTATCGCCGGTCAGGCAGGACTCGCATTGGCCAAGGCAATCCACATTGCAGCACACGCCGTCGTCGTCCTGGCAAATGCCGCTGTTGCAGTGGGCGTCGGTGGTGCAAGGATCGCCGTCCGGTAGCGGTGGCTGGCAGACGGTGCTGATGCAGATGTTGGTGCCCGTACAGTCACTCGTGCCGGTGCAGCTGGTCAGGCAGACCGTGCCGTTCTGATCGCATGCATAGGGACTGCAAGAGGATGTCGCGCCGGGCTGGCAGGTCCCACTTCCGTCGCAGAATCGCTGCACGGTGAGCGTGCTGCTCGTGCAGCTCTGGGCGGCGCAGGACGTTTGGCTGTCGTGGAGGATGCAGGCCGCCGAGCTGCCGGTGCAGCCGGTCCCGTCGGAGCCGCAGGTCGACGGATCGGTCGAGGCGCAGTCGCCGTCGGGTTGGGTGCTCGCGGTCGCGAAGTCACAGGTTCCGTCGGCCGTTCCGGTCTTGCTGAGGACGCAAGCCTGACAGGTGCCGGTGCACGGCTGATCGCAGCAAACGCCGTCATCGGCGGGGCAGTTGTCGCTCAGGCACTCGTTGCCACCGCCACAGGCGCTGCCGTCGATCTTCTGGTCGACGCAGGTGCCTCCGTTGACCGTCCCGTCGCACCAGCTGGTCGGCGGATCGACACAGTTGCCGTCACCCACGCAAGCGGCACAGGTGCCGATGGTCCCGCCGCCGCCGCTGCCGCCGCTGCCGCCGCTGCCGCCGCTGCCGCCGGCGGCGTCGCAGAACTTACTCTCACAGTCGGTATAGACTAGGCACTCCAGCCCATTGATGCAGGGCAAACACTCGGGGCCGCCACAGTCAACGTCGGTCTCGTTGCCGTCTTGGACGGTGTTGATGCAGTACTCAGGAACGCACTGGTTCTCTTCGCAGATCTCCTGATCCCCGCAATGGCTGAGGGCGGTGCACTCGACACAGGCGCCCAGCCCGTCACACACCTGGCCATCGTCTTCTTGGCAGGGCGTGTCTAGGGGCGCGGTCGCCATCTCGCAGCTGCCATCGTCGTTGCAGACTCGGGTCTCGCAGGTGGTGTCTTCCCCGGGGCAGTCCGCGGCGGTTTCGCAGCCTGGATCACCACCCGTACCACCCGTACCGCCCGTACCGCCGACGGCCCCAACGCCTCCGGTCCCGCCGGTCCCGCCGGTCCCGCCGGTCCCACCGGTCCCGCTGGTCGTGGGTGCTGCCTCGAAAAACTCATCGAAGTCCTGGGTACACGACGCGACCATCGCAGCCGAGGCGACGACAACCAAGCCAACCGAACCAACCAGAGCAACTCTCGAACCCAAGACGGCCTCCATCAATGTCTGCGTGACGGGCGAGCCTGGGGCTCACCGGAAGCGAACCTCAGCATCCTAGCGCAGATCGGTCCTTCATGGTCGACGCTCAGGTCCATGAGCCTGTGCCGCAGCGCGAGGCCGGTTGGCTTGCCGCTAGATCCCCCGTTTGGGGCCCCACCGAGATACCCTCTGCCTCAGCCCATGGCGTCCGCCCCCGTCCTGCTGCCGGGCCGTAGCTGGCCCAATCTCGTGATGCACGTGCTCGCCCACGTGTCTGCCACCGCCCATCTGCCAGCGAGCCTCTACGATTCAGTTTACATTGGCTACGCCGAGCAGCACCTCGGGCTGTCCGGCCAGCGGCCGCTGGGAGAAGATGCGGCGGTGCTGGGCCAGGTGCTGCCGACCCACGAGCTCTTGTCCCAGGTGCAGCTGCTCGCCTGGCTGTTCGACGACGTGGCCCAAGCGGCTGCCTGTGCCCAAGACGACTTGGCGCGCCTCGCGCCTGATCAGGTGGCTCGACCGCAGCTGCTCGGTGCCCTCATCCCACTGGGCGCGCCAGTTGAGCTGCTGCGCTGCGCCGCCCTGCTCGAGCATGAGCCCCAGGTGCGGTTGCCTGAGCTGGCCGTCCAGCGACCACCCCTCTCCAAGGCCCTAACCGAAGTCGTTCGCGCGGCGCCTCGGCTAGCAGCCTGTGGGCTCATGTCCGTACCTGCACTGCGGCTGCGGGGCCGCGTGTTTGGCGACGAGATATGGGTTGGGACGTCGGCGGCAGAGTTGGCTCTCGAGGCCGACCATGTGGCTTGGCAGGCAGGCCACGAGGCGACGGTGAGGGAAGTGAGCAAGGCTGCCCCGAGCCCACGACATGAGCGACAGGTGGAACAGGTCGCCGTCGTCCTCCTCGCCGAGCGGGCCGCTGAGGCTGGTCTTCGGGATGGCCACGCCAAGTGGTTGAGTCATTTCGGCGAGGCTGCGCCTGAGACCGACCGAGCCGGGCTGGACGACGAGGCCCTAGCGTTGCTCATCGCTTGCCATCGCCGTCCTGCCTGAGACCAGCGGGGCGCTTGCGGGTCGTCCCATTCTTCGTGGCCGGCCCCTGGCCCGTGATGGCACTGAGCTTTGTGGTAGCCTTGACCCATGAAGGGGCAAGCCATCCGGGTCGGTGCGGCTGTGGTGCTCGCGAGCGCCGCCGCTACATGCATGATGGATTTCGATGAGTTCCAGCAGGCGGCGCTCACCACCTCCACCACCAGCGGCGGCGGGACGACCTCGGGCACCGGCGGCGCTGGGGGCACGATCTTCACCGGTGGCGGGGGAACCTCCACCAGTGGAACGGGCGGTTCCACGAGCGGCACCGGTGGCTCCACCAGCGGGACGGGTGGCTCCACCGGCGGTGGTGGCGGTGTCGGGGGGCAGGGCGGCAGCGGCGGCTCGGCGACGACCGCCTTCGTCGGCTGTGATCAAACGCCTTGCGACGTCAGCAACGGCGGTTTCTGCTGCCTGCCGCAGAATGCTGGGAGCCCCTCTTGCGAGCCTAGCAGCGGCAGCTGCGATAGCGACTTCGCTCAGGTCTTCTGTGATGAGCCGAGTGACTGTCCGCCTGGCGAGGAGTGCTGCGGCACCTATGACATCATCGATGGCTACACCCTGCTCGAGTGTGTCGCCAGCTGCACTGGACCGTTCAACTTCATCATCTGCGACTCCAACGTTGACTGCGACGGCAACGACCAATGTGGGACGAGCAGCTACCTCCCCTCGGGCTACGAGGTCTGCAAGTAGCTTCGGTTCAGGTGGCGCGGCACAGTCGGTGAGGCCAGCCTGCTCGTCTTCAGCGGGGGTGGCGGTCGCCCACGTAAAGCACCGGCCCAAGGCGTCGCTCGCTGACGCCATCGAGTCCCTTTGAGAACAGGGTGAGTGATTGCCCTGTGCCGTCACCGATCGGCGCCACCAGGCAACCACCCTCGGCTAGCGCTGCGAGCCATGGTGGGGGTAGCGCATCGATGGCGAAGGCCACATAGACCTTGGCAGCCCCAGCCCACCGGGCGGTGTCGTGGGCATCGGCGAGAATCAGCTCGGTCTGGGGATAGCGTGCCAGGTTGGCTTGGGCGGCAGCGACCAAGGCCGGCTCGCTCTCGATGGAGAGTACCTGGCCCCCCTCGCCGACCACCTCGCTCGCCAGAGCCGCACCATAGCCCGTGCCGCCTCCTAGCTCGACCAGGGCATCGCCCGCGGCCAGCTCGAGGGCTTCGAAAGCGGCCACATAGGCGTGCATGGCCGACAGGGTCGAGCCGTCGTCGAGGCCTAGCGGGAGGGCCACATCGGCCGCCGACTCGCCCACCAGTTCGAGCTCGACGAAACGCTCACGAGGCACCTGGTCGAGGGCTCGGGCGAGGGCTGGAGTCGCCGTGATCTGCCGCCCGGTCAGCGTGTCTCGTCGTGCCTGGCGTGCCAGCTCGGTGAGCTCGTCGTCCTGGTCGAGCGATTGTGGCAGCCCGGGCCCAGTGGCCCGCCCATCGCCACCCACCAGCTTGCGCCACAAGTGCCACAGGCCGAGCGACTGTAGGCTGCGGCGGGCGGAGGCCACCTCGATTTGCTCGTTGATGGCCCGCTTGAAGTAATCCTGTGCCGGCCCGCGGTAGACGAAGCGGTCAGGAAGGGCGTGCAAGATGGGGTCGAACAACTCGCGCCGCAGCCGCAAGGTCTCCCGAAAATCGAGCTCGCTGGACGGGTCGATCCACTCGGCCAAGAACCCCTGATCGCCGTCGTGCCACCAGGGATAGCGATGGGCGACCATGCCGGTGTTCTGCTTCCACTGTTCGAGCTGCTCGTCGATCGGCGAGCCGGGGTAGAGGCGGAACGGATCGATGGAGACAAAACCAGTGGTGCCGCCAGGGGTCTGGATGAAGAGCTTGTCGAGGTAGCTCGCGCTGGCCCGCAGCGACCGCTCGGTCTCTCCCGGATGGCCGACGATTACGTTGGCACCGAAGGCTACGTCTAGCTCTCGGGCCCACTCGGCGACGTGCATCATGTGGTCGAGGTAAGCCTGGGGCTTTTTCGCTTTGCAGATCCGTTGGAGCTGGCCCAGATCGCCTGATTCGAGTCCGAAGCCTGGCGCCACGTTGGCCCGAGCCATCAGCTCGAGATCCTCGCGGTCGATCAGGTCGACGCGAATCAGCAGCCACAGCTTGCGGGCTCGACAGGGGCGGCGCGCCAGCTCCTCCAGGAAGGTCTTGCGCCACTGGGAGCGCATGCCGAACACGGCGTCGCTGATGAACAGCGTCCAGCTGCTGAGATTGAGGAAGCGGTCGAGCCGCCGAATTTCCTCGACCGCTTGCTTTGGATCGAGGGGACGCCAGGCGACCTCCCGCTTGGCTCGCTCCATGCAGAACGAGCAGTCGAAAGGGCAGCCCCGGGAGAGGTAGATCTCTGCCTGGGAGGCGACCTGTCGAGCCACTGGGCGGTAGCGCTCGAGCAGCCGCCAGTCGTAGGACGCGAGCCGTAAATCCCCAAGCGGCTCAGGGCTCCGGACCTGCTCGCTAGGGCGTTGTCCGTCGGCCAGCGCGATGACCAGGCGCTTGAGGGGAAGCTCGCCGTCGCCCACCACCACGTAGTCGAAGGGCGAGTCCTCGCCGGTGAAATCGAGGGGCCGTGCGCTGGGGTGGTAGCCGCCGGTCACCAGCCAGGCTCGGGGCGAGAGTCGCCGCAGCTCGGCGCCGATGGCCATCACCTTGAGATAGTCGTAGGACGAGTAGCAGCTGATACCGATCAGGTCGTAGTCCGGCTCGACGATACGGCTGAGATCCACTGGTCCGAGGGCCTTTTCGAGGTCCAGATCCACGATGTCGACCAGCGCGTCGGCCTCCCGCTGCAGCACGTCGGCCATGGTCAGCAGCTGAGGTACGCCGAAGTTGGCGCCACCGGTGAACAGCCCTCCTGGCCAGAGCAGCAGCACCTTGGGACGATCTGCCCTGCGTCCTGCGGTGCCGGTCACAAGCTCAGGCAGATCCGCGGCTGGGGCTTGCCGGCATCGGGCTTGGCGTCGTCATCAAGTTGCCCGTCCAGGTCTGACTTGGCCGATCCGGTGGGTGGGGCGCCCCCATCCTCGGGCCGCGGCGCGTCGAGACAGACCTCGGCGGTCAGGCAGGGCCCCGGAAGGGCACTGTCATCTGGCGGCGTCTTCACTTCTACTTCGGACAGACACACCGTGGGCTCCGGATCTTTGCAGCCTGGGCTGCCCACCGCCAGGCCGGCACCGGCTAGCGCGATGGTGACGAAACGCGCGCGCCTGGCCAGGATGGTTCGCCGTGCCTCGTCGTGGGTGGTGCTGGGCTCGATCCGTGGGTCGATGTCTCCAAAGATCTGCCTGTCTTCGTCCAGACCGCCAGCGCTCTTGTCGGCTTCGTCCCGTCCTCTGCTCATTTCTTACCCTCGTGCTCGACGGTCTCAGACCGTTGTACCGCGAGTCGCGCCTCGAAGTCGTCGTCGATGTGTTGCCACAGGAAAGGGTCGGGCTGCCGCTTGGGTCCGTCACCGAGCATCCAGTTCGCCGCCGCGCCGCACCCGCCTCCGCAGCTCGGGGCGTGGAGGCAGTCCTCGCAGAACTCGGGGATCTTGCTGCGGTAGCGGGTCACCTCGACGTCGGTGATCAGCTCTGCAACGGCGACCGACGGATCGAGGATGTCACTTACTCCGCCGATGGCACGGTCGTGGAGCGTACAGTTGCGGAGCTTGCCGCCCGGGCCGAGGGCAAACTCCTGCATCGTGGTGCCGATGGAGCAGTGACCAAATCCGATGGGGGCGTAGACTTCGGTTTCCATCACGCAAGGCGGGATGGGCATGGTGGCGTTGATGCGCATGCCCTGGTCTCGGGCGAAGGGTAGGGCCTGGTCAAAGGCCTCGATCATGTCCCCTCTCGAGGGCAAGAGCCTGGCGGCCTGGGCGACCGCGTGACCTGCAGGGCTGAAGCGACTGAGGGCAATCTGCGCGACTCCGAGGCTCTGCCACAGGTCCAAGGTCTCGGCCACGGCGCCGGCGTTCTTGTGCGTTACGACCATGCAGCCGGCGATCGGCACGCCCTGGTCCGCCAGGGTGCGGATCCCCCGCAGGGTGGCCTCGAAGTATGCCTCGCCGCCGGCATGCTCGCCGTGAAGGGCCGCGGTGGGGCCATTGAGCGTCACTTGCACATAGCGGACCTGGTGGTGGGCCAGCCGCTTGGCGATGGTCTTGGTGACCAGGCTTCCGTTGGAGATGATCTGGGCACCGATGCCTTGCTCCGAGGTCAGCTCGAGCAGATCCCAGACATGGGGTGTGGACAGGGGTTCGCCGCCGGTGAGGGTCAGATGGCCGACGTCGAGCGATGCGAGCAGCTTGCGGGTCCGGGCGAGCAGCTTCTCGCCGCTCTGCGGGTCGCTTGTCTGGCGGTGGTCGGTGGTCCCCTCGGCGCGCCACGCGTTGTAGCAGTAGGCGCACTGCTGGTTGCAGTGGGCGGTTAGCTCGATGGCGAGGCTGTGGACTCTTGGTCGGCTGGACTCGACCATGGGCCGCAGTTGTATCACCGAGCGCCGAGCTGACCCAGCACTCAAGCCTCGGAATAGCCCCGGCCATGCCGGGCGTTCTGGATTCATCCCTAGTCCCCCGGGCTTTGCTGGCCCTGGGGGATGACACCGGTGGAGAAGACATGAGCGTTCGGGACGCATTGGGTTCGGTTTTGGTAGTGTTGCTCTGTGGCTCGCTGTGTCTGAGCTGTGCCGGTGCCGATCGGGCAGCGCCACCGGAGGTGGAGCCGAAGGAAGTGACGCCACCGAGCGCTTTGGCTCGTTCGGCGCCGAGCCAATCAGCCGAAGGACTGGTCTTCCCGCCGGCGGCCACGGGGCGACGGTCCCGTGACCCCCTCGGCACCGACTATCAGCGCGACGGGTCACGGCCACCGCAGGTGGTCTTTCCCAACCCCGAGGACGCTGACACGCTCGATATTCCGGGCAAGACGGTAAGGATCCACTTCGACCAGCCCATGAGCGGGGCGCGCGCGGGCGCACCGGCCGGCAGTCTCCTTACCATCGAACCAAGCGTTCCCGGACTGGCCCAATGGGAGGACGAGCGCAGGCTGACCTTCACGGCAAGTCGCTTCCTCGATCCAGCTCAGCGCTACCAGGTGACCCTCGGCGCCCTGCGCAGTGCCGCGGGGATGGCGCTGCCCGGCCCGTGGCAGGCGACCTTTCGCGCCACCGTCGGCGCCGTCATCGCGGGCAAGGGCGTGGGTCACGTGCCGGTCATGGGGAAGCATCGGGTGGTCGCCGTGGTGCCCAAGGACGTGACCATCGGGCCGCGCACCCAGCTGCGGATACTCTACGACCAGCCGATCCACCTCGCCGTGGCTCGCCCGCTGATCGCGCTGCAGGATCGCAATGGCGTCGCGATCCCGGTGACCCTGGCTCACCCGCCAGTGGACCGCTTCGCTGGCGTGCGGGTGGATCGACGCTTCGTGGTGATCGCCTTTGCCCAGCGACCCTTGACCCGAGGTGAGAAGGTCCGGCTGGTGGCTGACGACGGGCTCAACGTCACCGGACGAATGCGACACCGCTCGGATCTCGAGCTAGCCGAGCCGCTCACCTTCACCGGGACGGCCTGTAGCTGGTGGTCCCGGGACGACGAGGTGTGTGAGCGAAACGCTGGGACCCTGCGAACCAATCGTCGGCAGATCCACCTGCGGTTCAACAATGCCATCCGGGTCAAGCACCGGCAGTTGCGAGCCCATGTGCAGGTTACCCCAGGGGTGCGCAACCTGGCGGTCGCCAACGAGGGCTACAGCGAAGGGCGACTAGTCGTGACCGGTGATTTTCGGCCCTCGACCCGTTACCGAGTGGTGGTCGCTGGCCTGAAGGACGAATACGGGCAACGTCAGCGGCAGTCGCTGCAGCTCGGCGTCGAGATGATTCCGCTCGGCGCCAGCGTGGCGATGCCCGAAGGGCTCATCGTTCTGGACGAGGCGCGCACCAAGGCCTTCACCATCACCAGTCGCAACGTGGCCGAGGTTGAGATGCGCCTGTGGCCGGTGCCTGACGGTGACACCAAAGCCTTCCGCGCCGCGCTGCGCCAGACCCGTGCGGGCTCGGTCGACGCCACCGATGCACCGCAACGGATGGTGATTCCCATCACCCCAGTTCGCGATGATCTGGTGACCACCCAGGTGGATCTGCGCACTGGCCTCAGCGCCGGCTCGAGCTACCTCGCCACCGTGGTGCCGACACGGCTGGCGTTTTCAGCGGAGCGGCAGCAGTACCCCCGCGACTCGGCGGCGGCTCGTCCGCCGGTGGCTTTGCTCAGGCCCGGCCACCCGCAGAGCTTGGCCGTCCACGTTCACTCTGCCCGGGGGGCCACCATCGTCCAGGTGGCGCGTCTATCCAGCGGACAGCCCGTGGCCGGTGCGAAGGTCGGGTTGAGCGAGGCCCAGCCCGATGACCTGGTCCTGACCGACGCCCACGGGGTCGCCGTGCTCGAGAGGGACACGAGCCGCACCAGCGAGGCCTTCCTGAAGGTCAGCGCCAACGCCGAGCAACTCCTGGTACCGCTGGCCCGGGCCGGCGCCTCAGCCGAAGGTCTCTTCCCCCACCTGACCCGTGGCGAGGCCGCCTCGTGGAAACGGCGGGCGCTGCTCATCACCGATCGTGGCATCTATCGACCTGGGGCGAGCATCGGGATCAAGGCCAGCCTTTACGAGCTCGACGGCGGCCAACTGTCGCCCGCTGCTGGACAAGCTCTGCAGGTGAAGGTGATGGGTCCGACAGGCGGAGAGGTCTGCGACCAGCAGGCCACCACCGGCGAGCTGGGTAGCGTCGCGCTGCGCTGCACACTGCCGGACGACAGCAAGCTCGGTCTCCACCGTATCGAGGCGCTGGTCCGCGACGACGGGTCAGCCAAGGTGGCCAGCACCATCGTGCGGGTGGCCGATTTTGAGCCACCTCGGTTCAAAGTCGACGTCGATGCCCAGGCTCGCGGTGCTGCTGAACCGTCGCTGGTGGCGACGATTCGGGGTCGCTACCTGTTCGGTGCGCCGATGAGTGGCGGGGCGCTCAGTTGGACGCTGCGCCGCACCGCCGCCCCCTTTCCCTCCGGCCCGCTGACCGATCGTGGGCTGTCGTTTCGCGCTGAGCCAGATTGGGTTGACGATAAGCCCGAGCAGGGGTGGTCGCGCACTGGCGAAGGGGTGCTCGATCAAGCAGGCGTGTTGCAGCTCAGTCAGGCGCTGAGCATGTCGGGGGCGGAGGGGCCCCAGCGCTTCCTGCTCGAGGCGTCAGTGACCGACAGCTCTTACCGGCGCAGCGCTAATCGGACTGCGGTCACCGCCCACCCGGCGGCCCGCTACGCCGGTCTGAAGACCGCTGACGGTTGGGTCGACGTCGGCGCCTCGGTGCCTATCCAGCTCGGCGTGATCGATCAGGCGGGCAAGGCTGTCGTCGGGGCCACGGTCGTGGCCAAGCTCCAGCGGGTCGACTGGCGCTACAGCCGCCGCCGGGGGCCAGGTGGCGCGCTGAGCTCCCAGTGGCGCCAAAGTCATACCGAGGTGGGCCGCTGCGCGGTCAAGAGCGCCGCCGAGCCGGCGACCTGTGCGGTGACCGTGCCGCGCTCGGGCGACTACCGGGTGGTGGCCACAGTCGATGGCCGGGCCGGTGGCAGCCGTTCGTTCTGGGCCTGGCGGGATGGCGACACCACGAGGCGGCACTCCCCCACCAAGGGCAACGTGGTCCAGGTCATCGCCGACCAGGGGCGTTACCAGCCAGGCGATACGGCGCGGCTCTTGGTTCTCAACCCCTATCCCGCGGCCATTGCCATCGTGACCACTGAAGCCGGACGGCTGCTGACCCATCAGAGCAAACGCATCAATGGGTCGGCAGGGTCGGTCGACGTGCCCATCGAGGCGCGCCACGCCCCTCACCTCCACGCCACCGTGACCCTGCTACCGATTGGCGCCAAGGGCGAGGACCGAGCCTCTTATCGGATCGGCGTGGCTCGCCTGCCTGTGTCCTTGGCCGGCACCCGCCTCGATGTGGCGGTCATGAGCGACAAGGCGAGCTACCGCCCAGGCGAAGAGGCGGAGATTACCGTCCAGGTGCGTGACGGGGCTAACCCAGAGGCCCAAGCCGAGATTGCCCTGGCGGTGGTTGACGAAGGGGTGTTGCGACTCACCGGGTTTCGCGCCACCGATCCGGCAAAGGCCTTGCGGCCTCCGTTGCCGCTAGATTTTCTGGTGCGAGACAGCCGGGCGAGCTTGGCTGCGCTGCTCGAGCGGAGCCACGTGGCTGGCGACGGTGGCGGCGCCGCCGAGGGAAGTATGCCTCACACGCGGCGTCGCTTCGTTCAGACGGCCCTCTGGCGACCGTTGCTTCGGACTAACGACCGCGGCGAGGCTCGGGTGCGTTTCACCTTGCCCGACAACCTCACCGAGTTTCGCATGATGGCGGTGGTGGTCGACAAGGAAGGCAAGGGCGGAGTCAACCAGGCGGCCTTCACCGTGGCCAAGCCGATCTTGCTGCAAACCGTCTTGCCCCGTTTCGCTCACGTGGGCGATCGCTTCCAGATCGCCGCGCTGGTCCACAACAACACCGACAGCGTCTTTCAGGGCACCGTGCGGTTGCCCGGCTCGACGCAACAGGTGTCGATCCCGGCTCGGGGTCGGCAGCGGCTTTCCGCCACCCTCCAGCCGCGCCATCCCGGCGCGCTAACCCTCACCATGGCAGTCGAAGATGGTGCGGGGCATACCCTCGATCGAGCAGAGCGGCGGCTGCCGGTCGCCTTGCCGGGACTGGACGCCCATCCGTCGCTGTCCGGCGTCTTCTCAGAGCAGCAAGCGGTGGCGCTGCGCGTCCCGGAGGGCGTGCTCGCTCCGAAGGAAGCCCAACTGATCATCGAAGCGGGCGAGCACCACTGGCCCGAGCTCGGTGCCCGGCTCGACTACCTGCTCGGCTATCCCCATGGCTGCCTCGAGCAGACCACCTCGAGCACCGTGCCACTCATTGCCGCCCGCGCAATCCTGCCTCGCATCGGCGCCAACCGGTACACCGACGAGTTCTTCCGCGAGCGGATCGGCGCCGGCCTGGCGCGGTTGGCCAAGATGCGCACGTCCAGCGGTGGCTTGGCTTACTGGCCTGGCGGCAGTGAGCCCCATCTCTACGGTACCGCTTACGCCATCCGCGCGGTGTGGGGTGCCAAGCAAGCGGGCATCGAGCCGCCGGCAGGCCTCCTGTCCGGCATGCAGGACTACCTCTACGACCAGCTGCACAAGTCATCGACCGACGACTCGCTGCGCATCAGCATCGCCGAGAGTCTGGCGCGGGCCGGCAAGCTGCCACCCGCCATGGCCGACGCCTTGTTCGACATGCGCCGTGACGCTGATTTATTCACTCTGGCAAGCCTCGCCATCGCCTTCGACAGCCTGCCCGACCAAGGGGATCGGGTGACCCAGCTGGTCGACGCCCTGGAGGCCGCTTTCGACGACGAGGGCAAGGCAAAGGCCAGCTCGTCGGCAAGACGCCACGGCCCCTTCGACTCCAAGCGGCGGTCCCATGCCCAGGTGGTGATGGCTCTGACTCGGCTCAGGCCCCAAGCGCCACTGTTGCACCAGCTGGTTGCCGAGCTGGCTGAGCAACCGGGTGGCTACACCACTCAGACCACCTCCTTCGAGCTCCTCGCGCTGGCCGAGCACTTGGGGAAGATGCCGCCGAGCGGCGCGGCCGTTACTTTGGAGCTGGACGGTCAGCAGGTCGCAGCTCACGGTGAGCTCGGCGGTGGCGGCCAAGAGTTCCGCATCCCCCTGGCTGAGCTGGCGGGCAAGGAGCGCAGCCTGCGTCTCCGAGCTGCCGGTAAGGCTGCGGTCGGCTTCCGGATCAGCACGGCCTACACGATCCCCGTGACCCTCGACATCGCCCAGGAGCAGCCGGCCCCTGGCTCGCTTTCTGAAGCGGTGCTCGCCGCCCAGAGCGGCAAGCGAGGTCCGGACATCTATCGGGTGTTCACCGATCCGACCGGTGCGCCTATCAATCTGTCTCAGGTCAAAGCCGGCGATGTGGTGCGCGTTGCGGTGATGGTGCGCATGCCGACGGACACCGGGACGCCACACCATTACCTGGCGCTCACCGACCGTCTCGCCGCGGGCTTCGAGGCGGTGCAGCCCGATCTCGCTACGGTGGCGGCGGTGCCTGAGATCAGCAACCAGCACCCCTTCGCCTCGGCCATGCGCTACGCCTACGACGAGGCGAGCCACGTGGAGATGCACGATGACCGTGTGCAGATCTACTTCGATCGCGTGGTTGGCGAGCGGGTCGTGGCCAGCTACCTGGTGCGAGCCACGACACCAGGCTCCTTCACCTGGCTGCCTACGGCCGGCGAGCTGATGTACCAGCCTGACAGTCGTTCTTATTCGGATGCCAAGAGCGTGACCATCCTATGAGCCGTCACGGCAGCAACGGGCGGCATCGATCGGGGCGCCGAAAGAGCACCACCAGCAAGAGGCTCGCAGCAGCCGGGCGATGGCTGCGGCGGCGGACGGTTCGGCGGGTGTTGGGCGCGAGGCTCTTGGTGGCGACAGCCTTGGTCTGCGGTGTTGGATTCGCTGGCTGGAGCGGCTACCGGGCTGCCGTTGGCGAGCCCATCGAGCGGCTCAGTGAACCGTGGCATCGCAGTCATCGGATCGTCGATCGGACGGGAAAGCCGCTGCGGGAGCTCACCTCTCATCTGGGACAGCGTGGTCAGCCGCTGCCCCTCGAGGCCATGGGCGATCGGCTCGTGGTGGCCACGCTGGTCAGTGAGGACAAACGCTTCTACCGGCACACCGGGGTCGACTTGGAGGCCATCGCACGGGCCCTCGGTCAGAACGCTCGCCACGTCCGCATCGTGTCCGGTGCCAGCACCGTGACCCAGCAGCTCGTCAAGCTGCTCGATCACGGCGGCAAGCCGCCTCGGGACCGTAGCTTGGGCGACAAGCTTCACGAGGCTGCCCGGGCCCAGAATCTGGAGCAGCAGCTGACCAAGCACGAGATCCTGGAGGCCTATCTCAATCGCCTGAGCTACGGGCGCGGTTGTGTCGGGCCCGCCTCGGCGGCGGCGCTCATGTTCGGCGTGAGCCCAGCGGATCTCAGCTGGGCTCAGGCGGCTCTGCTCGCTGTTCTGCCCCGGGCGCCGACCTATCTCGATCCCTACCAGCATCGCGAGCGGGCCGTGGTTCGGCAGCGAGCGCTGCTTACAGCCCTCCACGATCAGGGATGGCTCAGCGAGGCCGACCAGACCAGAGCCTTGTCCGAGCCCCTCGAGCTGCGCCCCATGCGCCATCCCTTCGCGGCGCCCCATTTGACCGAGGCGCTGCGGCTCGTAGCGCTGGGAGAGCGAGGCCGACTGTCTGCCGGTGACGTGACCACCACCACCCTCGACTTGGTGTTGCAACGGGATGTCGAGGGTCTGGTGGTGAGCCACCGCGCGCGGCTGGCTGGGCGACGGGCCGACAACGCTGCCGTTCTGGTGGTCGATAACGACTCGGGCGAGGTGCTCGCCTACGTGGGCAGTGCTGATTTCGACGATCCCGAGATTGCCGGACAGATCGACATGGCACGGGCGCGGCGGCAGCCTGGGTCCACCCTCAAGCCTTTCCTCTACGCTTTGGCATTTGAGCGGGGCCTGCAGCCCTCGGAGGCGCTCGCTGACGTGGCGACTCGGTTTGGCGAGCGCTCCGGCGCCTACCAGCCCGACAACTTCGATGGCACCTTCTATGGCCCAGTCAGCGCCCGTGAAGCTCTCGCGGGCAGTCTCAACGTGCCCGCCGTGCGGCTCGCGGCCCAGGTTGGACCGAACGATTTGCTCGCTCTGCTGCGCTCGCTGGGCATGGCCAGCTTGGATCGGGAGGGGTCGCACTACGGGCTGTCGCTGGCCCTCGGTAGCGGCGAGATCTCTCTTCACGAGCTCGCCGAGGCTTACGTGGCCCTGGCTCGAGGTGGCGACCGAATCGCTGTGCACACCACGGTGGACGATCCCGCCACGCTGGGCCAACCCCGCCCGGCTGGTGAGCAGCTCATCGATCCGGCTGCGGCCGCGGCGGTGACCGACAGTCTGTCCGACCCGCTCGCTCGGGTCCGGGGGCTTGGTGGCACCGGTCCCTTCGATCTCGGCTATCCGGTCGCCGTCAAGACCGGCACCAGCTCGGGCTATCGTGACACTTGGACCGTGGGCTACACCCGCGAGCGAACCGTCGCCGTTTGGGTCGGCAATGCCGATGTCCGGCCCACCGACGAGCTGACCGGCGGTCGTGGCGCTGGTCCCTTGTTCGCCGACGTCATGCGGCGCGCCATGGACGAGGTTCCGAGCCGGCGACCGCTCTGGAATGCGGACCTCTTGACGGCGACGACGGTCTGCCCATTGTCCGGTAAGCCGGTCGGTCCCGCCTGTCCCCACGCCGTCTCGCGGCGGCTCATCAATTCCGCTGGCCCTCAATCCCGTGAGTCCGGGATCTGCCAGCTCCATCGGCACGCTGCACCCCAACCGGCGGCGCCTGGCGAGCCGCCTTGGCGCTGTGACGAGGCCGGCTCGCGCACGATCGTGGTTCTGCCAGCCGCCTTCGATGGGTGGCTTGCCCAGCAGCCATCCGGGGCCCCTGGGCACGACCCGCTCGGTCTCGGTTGGTACGCCGCGTCGGCGCTGACGAGCTGTCGCACCGATCAGGCTCGCAGCCCGGAGCTGAGGATCGACGATCCGGCGGTCGGCAGCGTCTTGCTCCTGTCCCGGTCAGGTGCCGCCGCCGCGCAACGCATCGAGCTGATGGCCTCCCTGATCGGCGGGTCTCCCGCACAGCGGCGCGCGCCGGTCGAGTTCGTCCTGGATGGGACGGTGGTGGCCCGTTCCATGCCCCCCTACCGTGCCCACGTCGCTGTCGCCCTGGGGGACCACACGCTCCAGGTGCGGCCCCAGGACCCGGGCGCAGTGGTGAGGCTCGGGACCAGCAGCTTCAGCGTGCGCTGAAGCGCGGCGGGCTGCGGCTCACCCAAGGGGCTCGCTGGCTGGGTTACCCCCCAACGCCAGCGTCGTCTTCCGGTGCCGCTTCGATGAGGGTGTAGACGAAGCTACGCCCATAGGCCTTGGAGGCCACGGTGAGCGTGTCGGGGTCGGCCCAGGAGTAGCTGTCGTAAGGCAGGTTGAGCGGTCCAGGACAGACGGCCTGGTACGAGATGACCCCTCCGTCCTCGATCAGATAGGTGAGGGTGAAGTGCTGTTCGCCATCACCCTGGAACCGGTCCACAGCCACCTGAACCTCGGGTCCGTAGTAGGTGACCGTCTCCTGCTGCTTGCCGCCCGTCGGACCGGTCTCACCCCCAGGACCGGTGTACTGAAGCACCTCGGTGAGGTGGTAGAGGCCGTCCTTGAACTTGCCGCCTGTCGCGGTCGGCTGGTTCTCGGCGACCTGGACGATGTCGACCTCCGGCGCGTCGTTGCTCAGCACATTGCAGTTTCCGACGCCGCCGTTGCCGCCGTTGCCGCCGTTGCCGCCAACTCCGCCAGTGCCGGTTCCACCGCCGCCGGTGGTGGTGGTCGTGCCGCCGGTGCTGGTCGTGCCGCCGCCACCGCCGACTTCGTCTTCGCTACAACCTACGATACCGAGCAACATGACGATGCTCGCCAACGCCAAGACACACCTGTTCAACACCACAGTCTCCTCCCACTGTTGCCAGAGCCACTGATGGTATGCCGCAACCTGCGGGAGCGAAAGGGCGGTTATCGGCTAGTTGGCGGTTCGAAACGTCTGTTTTTTCGCGAAGCATGTGCACGGGTGACGCGCAAGGCGCGTCAGGACCCGAAACCGTGAACGAAAGCGAGCGAGGGCCAGAAGCTAGAGCAGGGCCGAGCACACTAGCGGCACGTCATAGGTCTCGCCGTCGGGCAGGGTTACGTCGGCCGAGTCACTGCCATCGAAGGTGATGACCACCGTTTCACCGCTCTCGATGCCCGTGGCGGTGACGACGCCGCCGGCGGGACACTCGAGGGGACACACCGAGTAACCGTCGATGTCCCACTCCAGGCCTCGCTCGCCCAGGGCGCTGTCCGCCGATCCGTCCAGACGAATGCAGCGGGTGAGGGCGTTGAACTTGATGCGCAGGTCCGTGTCGTGGGTGGCCAGGTCACCCCAGGAGGTCTCGGCCGACCAGTGGCCCTTCCACAGCAGCTCGCTATCGACTCCGATGCTCAAGAAGACGGCGTGAGCCTCGTAGTCCACCGAATTGCCCTCGACGGTGAGGTCGCCGCTGTCCGCCAGATCCATCTCGACGGTGCCTTCTTCGTTCAGGCTGACTTCGGCATCGACGCCGCCAGTCAAGTGAAGCAGGCCGAAGGGTCCGGTGCAGTCGTCGAACTGCACGTGGACCGACACCAAGCTATTGGGCGTGATGGTCACGCAATCAGCCGGATAGAGGCCGGCGATTCCTTTCGCCTGCATCGTCTCGGTGGCCTCTTCGGGGGAGGCGGGCTGCTCGGTGTCGAGGGGCTGAGTGATGAGCTTGGTGAGCCCGGCAGCCTGTTGGGTCTGACTCACGCTCGCCGTGGCGTCATCGGCGAGGCTCTGGTTGGTCTGCAGGTTGCAGCCTCCAGATAGAGCAGCAACGGCCAAAGCGGGGAGGGTAGCGGCAACTAGCTTCTTCATCATCGGGAACCTCTCGTGTCAGCGATTGGGTATTGCGCCGGTGTGTTGGCGTGCTCCACCCTCTACGCAGTCCCCGTGCCAACCTCGCGGGCACGACATTTCAATGGGTTAGCTTGGCTGTCGTGAACGGTGGACTACAGCCAGCAGGTTTTCGACACTTCACACTCGGGCTTGTCCGGGGCTTGCCTGGGGGCCCCCTCTGACAGGGTAGGTGTCGCATGCTTGTTCAGTGACTCTCGAGTCTCGGAGCTCGATTCTCGATTACCGCGACCCCTTCCGCCCTGCGCTCGAACCCCCGAACGACTCCGCTTCCCTCACGCTTCCGAGCGCTCGATTCTCGATTCTCGATTCTCGATTCTCGCGGCTCGATGGGCTCGATTCTCGGTGCTCGATGCTCGGCTCTCGGTGCTCTCGATTCTCGTTTCACTCGAATCTCGGGACACTCGTTTCACTCGAATCTCGGG
>JAUVCD010000778.1 GCA_030590865.1 Myxococcales bacterium
TCGCCCACCGAGCCGAAACGGAAGGCCGCAACCTTGGAGGTGCTGGTCCGGAAGCCGTCGATGTCCAGGTCGCCGTAAGCGTCGATGAGGTAGCCGCGTTTGGAGAACGAGGCGTCCTTGCCGTCGATGACGTCCAGTCCGTCCACCGACACGACGGCCTCGACGCGCCCGGGGCTGTGGTTGCGGATCACGATGCTGTAGCGACTGCCGCTGATGCCGGTGACGTAGTTGCTTCCGCCGGCGACGAAGCCTGTCAGAAAGCGACCGCTGCCATCGCGGATCCCCATCTCGAGGTGGCCCGCGCCGATGGCGAAGCGTCGTGCGTGCCGTCGGGTGCCGCCGAGAGTGTCGCTCATGGCGGCGATGCCCTGGGGATCGTTGTAGAAAAGCTTGGCCACGGCGAAGGGGTGGAGTCGGTCACCGCGGACGAAGGGCGCGGTGGTGACCCGCGAGTGGCGCGACTCGCCGAAGCGGGTCGCCAGGCCGGGCCGGTTCTTGGGTTGTTGTGGAGTCAGCTCGAAGGGGTCGGAGGACTTACGAGGCGCTTGCTCGTCATGGTGCATCGTTCGGCCGGCCGCGGAGGGGGGCGGGGCGCCGGGCATCGCGGGCGTCGCGACATCGGAGCCATCGCTACTGGGGCCGTAGCCGCTCTGACCGTAACCTTCCGACGGGGCCTCGGCTGCTGCGTCCGGCGACTTGCCGTAGCTGCCGTCCGGGCTGTTGGCCAGTGGGGCTCCCCCACCGCAGCCCACCAGCGCCGTTGCTGCGAGACCAAACAGGGAAATTACGATGCTGTGCTTCGGGTTCATGTTCTTCATCCTCCGTCGACATGGGAAACGCGCGGCTCCGGAAGGTCTTACACCTAGCCCCGGTTTTTGAACCGCTGGTGCCAGCCCCAGATCGCCGGCCGATTGGCCACGGCCGGCCGGTCAGCTCTTGAGGTCGTCGGCCCAACTCGGCCGCTTGGCCTCGGCCTCGAGCATCAGGGTCTTGAGCTGCTCTTCGAACTCGGCAGCGGCGAAGTCGGCCGGAACCCGCATGACTTGGGCGCGGACATCCCGGGCTAGGGTCTGGAAGCCGTCGGAATCACTATCGAAGATGTCTGCAGGGACGACGATGACCAAGGGCCGCATTTGAGCGGCGGTGTCGGTGGCGTCGGAGATACCGCACTCGGCCACCAGCACTTGGGCCGATAAGGCCGCCGAGCCCACCGCAGCGAGCAGATCTGCGCCGCCCGCCACTACGAGGGTCACCGGGATCTTCATGTCCCGCAGGGTCTCAGCATCCGTTTCGCGCACCGAGCGCATGATCCCACGGCTCCGCTTGGCCTGCAAACAACCCAGGGGTGTCGCCACCCACCGGCGGACTCGGTCGCGGCAGCCGGGCCTGGCAGGTCCCCCTCAGCTCGGGTAGTTGCTGAGCGCCCCGATGAGCTGGTCGAGCTGCTCCCGGGTGTGGATCTCAGTGACAGCCAGCAGCAACTGGGCCTTGCGCGCCGACTCGAACCGTCCCAGGGGGAGGCCTGCGATGATGTCCTGCTCGGTCAGTGCCTCCACCAATGCCGTGGCGTCCCCGCCCCGCACGGTCACCATGAGCTCGTTGAACGTTCGGGTGTCGCCCACCAGAGCGTAACCCTCCAGCGCCGCGATCTGAGCCTTGAGGTACTCGGCCTTGGCCAGACATTGTTCGGCGGTCTCGATGAACCCACGCTTGCCGAGCAAGCACATCTTGATGGTAAGGGCGGTGGCTCCCAACCCGCTGTTCGTGCAGATGTTGCTAGTGGCCCGTTCGCGGCGGATGTGCTGCTCCCGGGTGGCGAGGGTTAGCACGTAGCCCCGCTTGCCCTTCTGATCCGTCGTCTCGCCGCAGACTCGCCCAGGCAGCTGCTGCAACACCTTGCGTTCCCCGCTGCAGGCGAAGAGCCCCACGCCTGGGCCGCCGTATTGGGGCGGAAGGGACAGGGGTTGCCCCTCGGCCACCGCGATGTCGGCGCCCCAGGCGCCAGGCGGTTCGACCAGGGCGAGCGCGTAAGGTTCGGTGGTGAGGGTGATCAGCTTGGCGCCCTTCTCGTGGGCCGCCTCGGCCAGATCCGTGAGCTCGGTCAGCGGGCCGTAGAAGCTCGGATAGCCCACCACGACGCAAGCGGTCTGCTCGTCAATGGCTTCGATGAGCGCTGCGATGCTGCTGGTGCCGTCGGCGTCCGCCGGCACGCCGACCACTGTCTTGGCTCCTTGGTCCAGCTCATGCACGTAGGTTTCGATGGTCGCTGCGTAGTCTGGATGAACGCAGCCTGAGACCACCGCGCGATCTCGCTTCGTCAGCCTGCGAGCCATCAGCACCGCCTCGGCCAGGCCGGTCGAGGCGTCGTACATCGACGCGTTGGCTACCGGCAGCCCGAGGATCTCACTGACGATGGTTTGAAATTCAAAGACGATCTGCAGCGTCCCCTGCGCCACTTCGGGCTGGTAGGGCGTATAGGCTGTGTACAGCTCGCTGCGCAGCAGCAGCTGGTCAGCGGCCAGCGGGAAGCCGTGGTCGTAGGCGCCAGCGCCCAGGAAGCTGACCATGCCGGCGGCGCGATTGCGTCCGGCCAGCTGCTGAATGTGGGTCATCAGCCCAGCTTCGTGCAACGCAGGTTCGAGCTTCAGCGGCTCAGGTTGGCGCGCGTCGTCACCGATGGCGTCGAACAGCTCGTCGAGCGACGACTTGTCGACCGCTTGCAGCATCGACTGGATTTCTTCTGGGGTGTGCGGGAGGTAGCGCATCTGGGCTGGCTGTGATGGGCTTGCTGTGATGGGCCGTTGGGCCTTTGCTGGCGGCAGAGCTGCGGTCAGCTGGCACGCTTGTAGAACGGAGTCTTGACGACTACTGCTTCGACCTTGCGCCCGCGGCAGTCAACCACCAGCTCGGTGCCCAACTCGGTGAGGGCGATGGGCAGGTAACCGAGCCCGATGTTCTTGGCCAGCGCGGGCGCTGGGGCGCCGCTGGTGCAGGTGCCCACCTCGTTGCCTTCCCGGTCGAGCAAGGGGTAGCCCCGACGGGCAATTCCGCGGCCCGTCATCTCGAAGCCGACTAGCTTTCGCGGTAGCCCGGCTGCGTGGATCTTCTCCAGCGCAGCCTTGCCGATGAAGCCAGGCTTCTTCAGCTTCACCGTCCAGCCGAGGCCGGCTTCCAGGGGATTGGTCGTCTCATCGATGTCGTTCCCATAGAGTGACAAGCGCGCCTCGAGTCTGAGCGTATCGCGGGCGCCCAAGCCAGCCGGTTGGATGCCCTGGGGCTTGCCAGCCTCGAGCAGTCCACCCCAGAGCTCTGGCGCCTGGGCGGCGGCACAAAACAGCTCGACCCCGTCCTCACCGGTGTAGCCGGTGCGGGCCGCGATACAGGGCACCTCAAACAGGGTGACCTCACAGAGGCCAAAGGGGGGCAGGGCGGCCAGCCCCGGGCCGTCGCAACCGCCGAGGGCGACGATCTCGAGCGCTTTCGGTCCCTGCAGCGCCATCAGGGCGGTGTCCTCGGTGGCGTCCCGGATCTCGGGCTTGGGCACACCTTCTCTCTGGTGTGGCGACCCATTGTCGGCAGCGACAGCATTGAAATGCCCAACCATTTTTGTTCGGTTGGCGCCGTTGCACACCACCAGCCAGCGCTCGGCGGCAATCCGGTAGACGATCAAGTCGTCCAGGATGGTGCCCGACTCGTTGCAGGCGCAGGTGTAGAGGGCCTTGCCGTCGACGAGCTTGCCGGCGGCGTTGGTCACGACGTAATTCACCAGGGCTCGGGCGCCAGGCCCGGAGATTTCAATCTCACCCATGTGGGACACATCAAACAGCCCGGCGGCTTGCCGCACCGCCAGATGTTCTTGTTTGACGCCCTGATACTGGACCGGTAGCTGCCAGCCGGCGAAGGGTACCAGGCGAGCGCCCAGCGCTAGGTGTTCGGCATGGAGGGGCGACTGTTTGAGGTCTGAGTGCTTGTCCACGACGGTGCAGCCAATAGCCCGGACGGAC
>JAUVCD010000687.1 GCA_030590865.1 Myxococcales bacterium
CTTGGTGCTCGACGTGAGTGACGCGTGGCTCATCTACACGACCGGCGAGACGATGGGGAGCTTCGCCTTGCCGAGCAACTGGAACGCCCTGAGCGCCACGATGTCCACCCTTGGCTGGCAGGTCGACGACATCCGGATCTGGGACCGGGATCCGACGATGTGAGGTCGGGAGGATGTGACTGGGAGCCTAGAACGCCAGCGAGCGTCGCGGGCACCTGCAACGGTGGTGTGACCAGGGGGTTACAGGCTCGCGTCAACGCTACTTGGCAGTTGGCGCACAAGGGCCTGTAAGTGCGCGACCCTATGTGATGGCATGGAAGATGGATGGGACGACGGATCAGGATGAGCGCCATGACATCGAGCCAAGAGATGACCCCTATGTCCCGAACCTGCCGAGCCGCCACGATCGCCATCGTCACGGTTGCCATGGCCACCCTCGGCTGCTGGCGCCCCCGGACCCTCGAAGGCGAGGGCGGCGGCGGAGCCGGCACAGGCGGTAACGGCGTCGGCGCAACGGGTGGTGAAGGCGGCGGCGGAGGAAGTGGCGACGGCGGCTCGGCGTCCGTCGTGACCTGGACGGGCGAGGACAGCGGCACCACCAGCGACCTCGCTGGGCTGTGGGTCGAGGTCGA
The DNA here is from genome assembly GCA_030590865.1 of Myxococcales bacterium. Lineage (GTDB taxonomy): Bacteria > Myxococcota_A > Polyangia > Polyangiales > Polyangiaceae > JAPYTK01. Next base: position 633 of record JAUVCD010000687.1, read on the forward strand.
TGGCACGACCGCCTTCGCCGTGGGCGCTACCGGCTCGGTGCTGCAGAGCGACGATGGCGGGACGAGCTGGCAAGGGCTGACCAGCGGCATCACTGGTGATCTCACCGCGGTCTGGGCCAGCGGGGCCGAGGTCTTCGCTGTCGGTGCGAGCGGCGTGATCCTCCACTCCACTGATGGGGGCGCCAGCTTCGACCAAGAGCAGAGCGGCACGACGGCCAACCTGCACTCTCTCTGGGCGGTGGACGCAACCACGCTCTTCGTCGGTGGCGCCGGCTCGCTCATCCTACGCTCGACGGACGGGGGCACCACTTGGGAGCCCCGCCCGAACACGGCGGCGACCACCATCTCGGGGATTTGGGGTCTGGACGGGGACACCATCTTCGCCGTGGCAGAAGCCTCGCTGCTCACCTCGACCGATGGCGGCGACAGCTGGAGCCTCAAGATACTGAGCCTCAGCGTTCACAGCGATGTCTGGGCGGCGACGACTGAGGACTTCTTCATCACCAACAAAGGCGGCGTCGTGACCAGCTGGGAGGGCGATCACTGGCTCAAGACAGTCGTCACACCGGTGAGCGAGCTCTACGCCATCTGGGGCTCAGGGCTCGACGAGATGTTCATCGTAGGCCAAACGGGCGTGGTCCTCTCCTCCGACGATGCCGGTGACGACTGGATCGTCGAGGACAGCGGCGTGACCGTCTCGCTGCGGGACGTGCACGGCGCCGGCAACGTCGTTCTGGCCGTGGGCGATGACGGCACCATCCTGAAGCGGCCGCCAACCGGCGATTGAGCTGATTCGTCGGCTGCACCATCCATTGGGCGGCGAGTTGGTCTATCGTCTAGAGACCCATGAGGATCCAATGCAGCTCCGCGTGGCTGGTCGTGCGCGGCGTGGTGATGGCAGCTCTTGTGCTGCTGCTGAGCGTACCGCTACAAGCACAGCCTACCCCTGCATCCGACGGCGGCGACGGGACGCCGGCTCCGGAGGACGAGGCGAGCAAGCTCGAGCAGGCCAAGCTGTTCTTCCGCCAGGGTAACGAGATGCGCAAGGTTCGAGACTACGAGCGGGCGCTGGAGCTCTACGTCAAGTCACGGACCCTGATGCCCTCGGGTCCGAACACCATGAACGCGGCCTTCTGCCTGGACAAGCTCTCCCGGCCCGATGAAGCGCTGGAGATGTACGAGGAGCTGCTCACCAAGTTCCCCGATGCACTCACCGAGGCAGACCGGAAGGTCGTCATTCCGACGGTGGCCCGGCTGCGCAGCGAGGTGGGGAGCATCGAGGTGGATGCCAACGTCGATGGCACCTTGACCATCGACGGCCGGCGGCGGGGGACGCTGCCCCGGACCACGCCGCTGCGCGTGCTTCCTGGCAAGCGCAAGGTGACCGTGATGAAGGACGGCTACCGTGCCTTCGTGCAGGTGGTCGAGGTGGAGGCCGGCAAGACGACGAAGGTGGACGCCAAGCTCGAACCGCTAGCGGCCTCCGGCCGGGTGCGGATCGAGGCCCGGGCGGTGCGCTGCGATGGTGCCCCGCCAGCCGCCTGCGCCGGGGCGGACGTGTGGATCGACGGCGCACGGGTCGGCCAGGTGCCCTGGGAAGGGGAGCTCGCCCCTGGTGACCACTGGCTGGTGGTGCACAAGGGGCAGATGGGGTCGGCACCTCAGAACGTCGTGGTGGTCAAAGGGCAGATCGTTCTACCCGCCGTCGTGGCTGCGCCAGTCGGCCCACAAATCGAGATCGTCGTCGTGCCCGCCACGGCCGCGCTGCGCATCGGCGACGTAGCGGTCGGCAACGGACGTTGGAAAGGGGTGTTGCCGCTAGGCGTACACGAGCTACACGTCCACGAGGCGGGGTACCTCGACCACACCCAGGAGATGAGCATCGGCCGGACCTCGCAGGGGAAGGTCCAGATCGAGCTCGAGATCGACGAAGACCACGAACGATGGGGCGTGGAGGCCGACCTCAGCGCGGCCGGCGTGCTCACCTTCGTCGGCTACGGCGTCGGCGTCGCAGGCGCCGTCATCGGATCCATCGTTGGAGCCCTGACCCTGTCCGATCAGACTGAGCTCGAAGGGAAGTGCTTAAACACGGCGTGCAGCCAGAGTGAAATCGACAAACTGACCACCCAAGCCCACGTCTCGACGGGCAGCTTCGTCGCGGCAGGCGCCGGCGTGGTCCTAGGGACCGTGGCGATGATCCTGTGGCTGACCGAGGAGAACCCGTCGGCGGAGGCAGCTGGGCTCACGCTGCGCCCTTATGCCCTAGGCGGACTGGCCTTGGAGGGCCGTTTCTAACCGTGGCCGTCATCGTCGAACATCCTCCCAAGCGACGGGCCGCTTTCAAACCTTCCCGTGCTTGCTACCATCGGATCATGGCACGGCATCTGGCAGCGGTAGTCGTCCCTCTCGCCTTGGTGGCCAGCTGCCACCTCATCGCCGAGGTGGACGGGCTCGTCGCCAATGAGCCCTGCGAAACAGCCGCGACTTGCCAGAATCCGGACATCTGCCACCATTTCACCTGTGAAAGCGGCCTCTGTACGCCCAACCCCGATCCGGTGGGCACGGTTTGCATCTTTGGTTACTGCAATGCCGCTAGTGCCTGCCAATGTCCCATAAGCGGTTGCCCGGTGGGCGCGCCCTGCACCCAACATATCGACTGCGCCTCAGAGTTCTGCGAGGCCCAGCAGTGCAAGCCCTCCCCTTGCGGGGGACCATGCGGTGGGGTGTGCTGGGAGTGCTCGGTAGCAGACGACGCCTGTGTACCGGTCCCCTATGGCACCGTTCCTAATGATTCCTGCCCTGACGGCTGCGACGGTGAGGGCAATTGCCAGAGCTGCGACAACGAAGTCAAGGACGTCGACGAGTCGGACGTCAACTGCGGCGGCCCATCCTGCCCGGCGTGCGACGACGGCGCGATGTGTAACGTGCCTGCTGATTGCCACAGCTGCCTGTGCGAAAATGGGCTCTGCGAGCCATTTGACTGCAAGAACGGCCTGCGAGACGGCTGCGAGTCTGATGTGGATTGCGGCGGCCCTTGTGGGTCGACTTGCGCGCCAGGCGAGTACTGCCACAGCAAACAGGACTGCGCGTCCCACTTCTGCAGCGAGGGCGTGTGCCAGGAGGAAGAAGCTCGCTGATGACTGGACAACAAAGCAGCCGGGCGGGGTGGCTGTGTATGTCTGGCCTGACGGCGGTGGCTGCGGTCACCAGCCTGGCGAGCGGGTCCAGCTGCAGCGCTATGGGCCTGGAGGGGGACGGCGGCGGTGGCGACCCTAATAGCGGTGGCGCCACATCCAGCGCCACCTCTAGCGGCACCGGCGGGTCGCACCCACACACCGATCAGTGCCCCCGCCCTGACGACCCGTGGTTGCTGCTGGCGCTGAATACCCCCGCTTCGGTCGGTGACACCACCGACAACGCCTCCGATGACTACAGCTCGTACTGCGGCGGCGGGGCCGAAGCGAAGCGACCCGACGTCGTCTACTCGGTGGAGGCCCAGGACCGGGGCACGCTCACCATCACCGCAGCACCGGCAGCGCCCCCGACGGTCGTCTACGTCGAGAGCGAGTGCGGTGTGCGCACGACCTTCGGGCTGCCACCGGACCAGCTGCCTTGTCTCGAGGCGGCCGGGGACCAGATTCAACTCGGGGTCGTCCGCGATCAGCAGCTGTTCGTCATCGTCGAGGGCGTCGCCTGGTCAGGCGATTTCAATGTGACGCTCGAGCTCACAGAACCGATCTGCGGTGACGGGGTCATCAACCCGGCCTCGGACACCGAGCTGGCAGAGCCGTGTGACTTCGGCACCAGTGGAGGCGGCGGTGCCGGTGGCGCTGGCGGCGGCGCGACGTCGAACGGCTGCGACGCGAGCTGCCGGTTCGAAACGCCAGTGCTCAACGAGGACCAATGTCCCGGCCCCAACGTCGACCCGCTGGTCGGAGATCCGTTTTCAGGCCACACCGTCGGCTTCAGCGACGACTATCAAGCCCCCTGCGCGCCCTCCGACGGCCCGGATCGGGTCTACTCGCTGGCCTTGCAGGAGAACGACCAGCTCGACCTACTGGTCGAAGCCCAATTCGACGTCGTGCTCTCCGTCATGACCGATTGCGACGAAACCAAGCCAGCCCACTGCCAGGACTCACCGGGCGTGAGCACCGACGAGTCGCTCCAGTTCACCGCCCCAGCGGCGGGAACCTACTACATCGTCGTCGATGGCTACGATGCAGCGAGCTGGGGAACTTTCG
>JAUVCD010000836.1 GCA_030590865.1 Myxococcales bacterium
ATGTCGCCACGCAGGGGCCGACGGGCTGGCCGGTAGCCTCAATCGCTACCAGCTCCGGACAGCGGCCCCACAGCCGCACAGGCTTGCCGCTGATGACCACGTTTTCGCTGTAGGTACCCGCCGCCACGGCGACCAGGGCGCCCGGCGCAGCGGCGGCCACCGCTTCTGCGATTGTCGGCCACGGCTTGGTCTCACTGCCGTCAGCGTCGCTGCCTGAGTAGGTGCCGTCCACGCGCTGGGTCGAGTCCTCGACCGGGAGATCACCCCACTTGCCTTCCCCGCACGCCATCACGGCGCGGCAAGTCTCGTCACCAGGCACGGCCATCAGCCCAGGCGGACAGGGCTCAACGGGCAGGATCGGCTCGCAGCCATAGACGCCGTCGTGGACGAACCCCTCTCCACAGCCGTCGAGCGGCACGCCAGGGCGCATGCAGCTACCGTCGGCCAGCTCGAGCTCGAGCTCTGGGCAGGCCGGCTCCGGCTCCACCGGTGGCGGCTCGGTTCCCTCGCTACCGCACCCGCTCAGCAAGGCAGCCAGGGCAAGCAGACACCAGCGCGTCATCGTCGTCAGTATACCAGTTGGCGGTCGGCCAGGCGGCGAACGATCCACGGCATGGATCAATGGGGCAGCGCGTCCGCTTCACCCCGAGCACGGCGCCATCACCCAGGTCTCCCGCAGACGCGAGCCTGAGGGAGCGAGCTCACCCGAAAAGGGCGCGCTCTTTGCATGGAAGTCCATCGACATCGCGGGGGGGCTGGCCATTGCGCCAAAAAAATGGACTGCCGCGCAACATCCCCGCCGACTTTTCGGCAAAACGGTACGACGACTGACGAAATGTCGGCACTGCCGGTTGACGGACTGGGATGGGTAGGTCCCGCGGCTCAGCGGCCCGCCCAGCGGGTGCACGGAACCCTGGGACGCGGCACCGCGACAGGGTGGGCGCGGGACTGGCTGCCATGGTGCCGTGAAGCAACCGCAACTTGGACGTACTGAGCTTGCAACACTGAACAAAACCGGGGGGGCCCGCCCACAGGCGTGGCATCTGTGTGGATTCCCCTATGACTGCTCTGGCCCCGCAATTAGCCAATTCCAGGTACCGTCTCACCACCGACCTTCGTGACATCAGTGTTCCTGTCGGCAGAACGCTCTTCATTGGACGGGCCCCGGACTGTGATCTGGTTCTGAATGGCGGTCTCATCTCGCGCCAGCACGCGCGGCTAGACGTAGGCCCCGAGGGGCTCGTGATCGACGATCTCGGGAGCCGCAACGGCGTGCTCGTCAACCAGCAGAAGATCAATGGTTCAACGGTGCTCTGTCATGGCGACGTGCTCAGCATCGGCCTGGAGTCGTTCGACGTCGTCGACGATCACCTGGTGAACCACGCACCCAACCTGTCCACCTTGCCACCCTCCTCGGCCAATTTTGCCGAGTCCGACGTGGCCGAATACGAGCAGAACACGATTCCTGCGCGGCTCGACGTTCTGTCGCCGCGGGAGCGCGAGGTGCTCAAGCTGCTCGTGCTCGGCCATACGCAGAAGGCAGCGGCAGAACGTCTCTATCTCAGCGTGAAGACGGTGGAAACGCATCGGGCGAGGATCGCGGTCAAGCTCGAGTGTCGCACCCGAGCCGAGCTCGTGTCCTACGCCATCACCGCCGGGCTGCTGCGGGGCCCGCTCACCCTGCCCACCCCGCTGACTCGGTGATTGAACGCGGGACAACCGTACCCAGCCCCTAAGGAGGTCAGGAGGAGGCATGGGGGGGGCGTGAGAAGCCCCGGAGCGCGATGTCGATGAATGTCTCGAGTTCCTGTTCGAGTTCAAGCCCGTCGCGGATAAATCCCTTGGTGATTGCGAGCAACGAGAGAGCCGCCATCGGGATTGAGGGGATCTCGAAGTCACCCGTGCGAACGCCCTCGTCGAGGATGGTCTCCAGCGTCCGCCGCTCCATCTCGTCCAGACGCTGGCGCTCCTCATCGACGTCCTTCCGTCGATCTTGGCTGTCGCCAACGAGGTGACCGATCAGCAGGTGGATGGATCCGAAATCACTCACACGGCGGGTCAGAAAGAGCCTGAGCTTCGATCGCGGCCCCTGAGTGTCCTCCAAAACGAGCTGGAGCTGGTCTCTGAGCTGGTCGACCTCTTGGCGCAGCACCAGTTTGAGCACTTCGTTCTTGTTCTTGAAGTAGTGGTAGATAGTGCCCTTGGCCACCTCGGCCCGGTTGGCAACGTCATCCATGGACGTCTTTCGAAACCCGAAGTACGAGAACAGGTCCCTCGCCGCGCGGAGGATCCTCAACCGCGTATCTGTTGATGAATCCATCCTGTCGTTCTCCGGGCGGTGGCGTCGCTGGCTCCGCTCCTCCTGCCCGCTCGATCTGACACCCAAAGGCGACGCCAGCCTCGGCGGCTCATCGCGCCTACGACCCATAGATAGATCCTAACAGACTTCTGGATCTCACCTGCCGGGGAACACGCAAGGCGATGTTGGCTAAGCCGTAGCTCGGCAGCTCGCGAAGGGGCCGCCCTTGCCGCCGGAACCTCCTGAGCACGTTGCCTAAGGAGTAGAAGTCGCGAACGAAGTCCTCGTACTCCCGCTCTAGCACCTGACAATCCATGTTCTTGGGCCGGACGATGAGCTTGTATCCGGTATAGTTCTCGTAGTCCTGATCCCGCACCCGTCCATCCTCCACCATGCGACGATGGAACACCGTCCCCGGGTAGGGGATGACCAGGTTCACAGCCACACTGCAGATCGCCGTGTCCTGCAACAGATCCATGGTCTGTTTGGAGACGCCCGGCCCATCACCGTCGAGGCCAAGTATCAGGCCCCCCACAACGAGAATTCCGTGGTCATCAAGCACGGCGATCTGCTCTTTGAACCTCCCAACTTGATTAAAGGTCTTATCGACGCCATCCAGACTCGCCGGGTTGACGCTCTCGAGCCCGACAAAAACCGCTCGACACCCCGCCTCCGCGGCGAGGGCGACGAGCTCCTCGTCCCGGGCCGCGCTTAGCTGCGTCTGGAAGTACAGCCGCTTTCCCAGGGGGCGGAGGCTCCGAAAAAGCTCCTTGGCGTATTCGGGATCTCCGAACAGGTTGTCATCCATGAAGAAGATGTCCCGGTGCTCGGCACGGCAAACATCGTCGACCACCTGGGCGATGGGTCGCGTTCGGAAGGTGGGGTGGATGCACTGATTGAAGCAGAACGAACACCGGTTCGGACAACCGCGAGTCGCCTCCACGGGGTCGACGGGGAGGTAGCTCTTTGAGCGCAGCAAATCGAGCCGCGGTGGGCCCAGGGTGACGAGGTCCGGTGGGGTGGCGCTCCGGTACACCTTGCCAAGCTGCCCCCGTTGCGCGTCAGCAAGGAGCTGCTCCCAAGCGCCACCTTCTGCTTCGCCGACGACCACGCTGTCGAAGTGCTCCAATACCTCTTCTGGCATCGCTGTCGCGTGTGGCCCTCCCGCAACGGTCAGTATCCCGCGAGCCCCGGCCTCGTCGGC
>JAUVCD010000307.1 GCA_030590865.1 Myxococcales bacterium
GCTGAAGGGCTCGGGCCGTTTTGGCGCGACGGCCCTGATGTCGAATTGACGCCCCCTGTAGCGGCGCCCTAGGATGGGGTAGATGTCCGGCTGGCCAGTCGGAACGACCGGCCGGTCGGGTGACCCGGCCAGCCGGTCAACCGTCGGCGTCCTGAGGCGATCGCATGGTAAAACCCAAGAGAGTCCCCGTTCCCCGCAAGCCTGCCAAGAGTCACGACGAGCTACCTAGGCACTCGGACTGGCAGAACCCAAGGGTCGTGCAGATCCTCGACGCCGCGTCGCGCTGCTTCGCGCGAGATGGCTTCGCAGGCACCACGGTGCAGCAGATCGCTCGTGAGGCTGGGCTCACGAAATCGATGATCCATTACTACTTCGAGAGCAAGCAGGTCCTGATTCTGGAGCTGCAGGCTTTCATCCACGAGCGTTACTTTCGGCGCGTACAGAGCAAGCTCGACAGCTTGAGCCCCGACTCGGAGTCGCGGGTCAAGGAAGCGTTGTGGGAAGTCTACGACGTCATCAAGGACAAGCAGTTCTTGCGCCTTCAGCTCGAGACCTTTGCTGAAGCAGGTCGGGATCCCAACATGCGTAACCGCATGATGCTCGCGATGGAGCGTTCCCGCGAGTTCATCGACATGGGTGCTAATCAGGTGGTCGACGACAGCCAGGCTCAGCCCTTCAAGATGCCAGCATCGTTGTCCTTGTTGATTCAGTCGACCTTGCTCGGCCTCCGGATCCAAGAGTTCCTCTCTGGGGATACCAAGATGTCCCGGCGGGCCTACGAGCTGTTCGTCGCCATGCTCACCGGCTCGCTCACCTGGGCCCAAGACGAGAGCGCCGAGGTCTCCAAGACGGTCGCCACGGACACGCCGCCTCAAGAGGCGCCTTGACCGACGGGTGAGTCGCCGACCGCCAACGCCCTGCACCGGTCATGCTGCCACGCTCATGCTGCCACGCTCATGATGGCCAACTGGTTCATTGGCCTACCGGTCGGCGCTGAGCGCTGGTTTTCGCGGCTGGTTGCCGATGCACCGGACGGCGTGCGGGTGTTTCATCCCGATGATTTGCACGCCACGGTTGCCTTCCTCGGCGGTTGCGCGCCTGAGCGCGCGCAGCGTGCCTGGGCGACGGCCGATCGCCTTGGGAGCTCGAGCTTTGGGGTGGCCCTCGGTGGGTTGAAGGCGCTGGGCAATCCTCGTCGCCCATCGGCCCTGTCAGTGGTCATCGACCAGGGACAGCGACAAGCAGCAGCACTAATCGAGTCACTGCGGGCACCGATGATCGAAGCCGCCGGCGCTCGTCCCGATCCACGGCCACCGCTGCCTCACATCACGGTGGCGCGCCTTGGGCGGAAGGCGACGGCGCGCCAGCGGCGCGACGCCCTGTCTTGGGTCGAGTCGACGCCGCCGGTGGGTGCCGAGCTGACCATCGACCGGCTGTGCCTCTACACTTGGGCCGACGATCGCTCTATCCGACAGTTCCGTAAGGTCGAGGAGCACCGGCTGGATCGGAGGCCGTCATGACCAAGGCTCAGTGGGAATTCTCGGACCACGGGCCTTTCGACGAGGAGGAACGGGCGGTCATTCGCGAGGTCCTCGCTGCGGTGGCCACGGCCACCCTGCCCAATGCCGCGGCGTTGCTGCAGGCCGCCCGGCAGAGCATCGATCAGCTCGAGCGTCTCGGCGCGGTGCTGTGCAGCTATCCGTCGCTGTTCAGTGAGCAGTCCCTAGGAAGCAAGCGCCGATCCCTCGATTCGCTGGTCCAAATGCTCAGCCGTGCGAATCCGTCCAACTTCGACATGTTCTTGCCGACCCGGGCGCTGGTCAGCCGTGATCTGGTGATGGCAGAGATGAACTTCTACCGCCTGTTGAGGGTGGTCTGCAGCGAGGCGCTCGGCGACGAGCAGCGCTCGGCGCTCATGCCGAGAGTCGATCATCAACTGTGTCACTGTCTCTACACGCGACTTGCCCAAGAAGTGCTCACCCACATTGCGTCAGACTGCCTCGTGACCCGCGATGTTCGGGAGAAGGCGGTCCTATCGCTGACCCACATTTGGGAGCAGACCACCTACCGGGTCAGTGATTTCTTTCCAGTGCTCCAGGCCACCTGGGAGGCCCGCCGGCATGCGCCCGTCACGCTGGGGACCCTGTTGGGGACGGCGGAAATGTTTCGGCTCATCGAGGCCGGCTGTGACGAGCGCTTCGTCGATTTCTTGGTGAGACCGACCCACTCGGAAGACGAGGCGGCGGCGTTTCGCGAGTTCCTCTTCGGCGCCACCACCGAGCAGCTCCAGCGCATGCAGGTCAAAATGGTGAGTCTGGGCAAGCACGTCATCGGAACCGAAGACCTGGCGGTGGACGAACGGCCTCGCGACGCCTGCACCATCGCCGGCGATCCGGCCTTGGCCATGTTCGAGTTCTTCCTGTCCCGTCACCTGCAGGCCGCGGCGCGCCGCCAAGCAGACATCGCCGGGCCGAAGCGGACCGCCGAGGAATACGTCATGCTCCACTACCTCGAGTCGATGGTCGACAAGCGGTCGCTCAGTGTTCCGCCACCGCCGCGGAGCTGACCGACTCTTTCGGTCGCCCGTCGAGGTAGGGGATGAAGAAAATGAGCGCCATCCCAGGGATGGTCGCGACGAAGGTCAGGGCAAAGTAGGTGGTGTAGCCGAGCGCCTCGGTGAGAAATCCGCTGGCCGCTCCGGCAATGGTGAAGCTCACGCTCATCAGAGCGGTGAGGATGGCCATATGGGCCGCCTTGTGGGCCGGATCGCAGCACCGCATCAGGTAGACCATGAACACCGCCGTGCCCAGTCCAGCGCCGAAATGCTCGGCCATGATCACCGCCGTCAGCATGGCCAGGCTGGGTGGGGCGTCCGGTCCGGCCGTGGCGAGCAGCATGTAGAGCAGATTGAGCGTGTTCTGAGCAATGACGAAGGGCCAGATCCACCGACGCAGCCCTTGGCGAGCGATGAGCCAGCCGCCGACGAAGGTCGCCAGGAAGGACGCAATCACCCCCAAGGTGCCATTCGCGGTGCCGTATTCACCCAAGGTCATCTTCATCTCGTCCCGCAGGAACAAGAGCTTCATCGCCTGGAGAAAAGACTCACCGGTGCGGAAGAGCACGACAAAGGCCAGGATGCGGCCCACCTTGGGCTGAGCCAAGAAGTGTACGAACGCGGCCGCATAGTGGGAGTCGCTGCCGCTGAGACGCTTCTCGATGCGCCTACGAAAGGCGAGCAGCACCAGCAGCGCGAGCAGCAAGCCAATGGCCACCATGCCGATCCAACCGCCGATGGAGAGTCGGGCGAGCCAGGGAACGGAGTGGACCGATGCCACGACGGCGTGCCAGGCAGGCCTGATGAGGCTCAGCTCTCTTTCGGCGGCGATTGCGGCGGCCACCAGGGCACCCACCGCGAGCACCCGCAGACCCAGGGCCGCCCGGATCACGCGGCTCAGCGAATGACGGCGTGTCTCGACTCTCGGCAGAATGACCATGTGGATGATGGTCAGCGCCACCATCACTCCGGCCATTGCCGTCAAGCCCACCAGCCAGCCGCCCAACCCGATCAAGATCATGCCCGGCCCACCGACCAGTAGGCTGGCGAGTCGGTAGGCCATGGCGCGATAGCCGACGAAACGCGACTGACCGCGCTCATCCAGACCTTCGAGATAGAAGCCGTCGATGGCGATGTCGTGGGTGGCCGAGAGCATGGCCATCAAGACGAAGAGTGCCGAGATGATGGTGAGGGTCTGACCGGCGCTCACGATGAAGGCCAGCGCCACCATCACGGCGCTCAGGGCGACCTCAGAGCCGATGAGCCACAACCGCTTCGTTTCGTAATGGTCGACGAAGGGGCCCCACAGAAATTTGAGGTTCCAGGGCAAATGGAACAGCGCGGTGAGCCCGATTTCCGCCTTGCTTGCGCCGAATTGCCGGAAGACCTCCTTGACCACGTCGCTGTTGACGATCGTGTAGGGGAACCCCTCGGCGAAATAGGTCGTCGACACCCAGGCGTGGGGCCCTTTGAGCGGATGGCGGCCCGTCGTGTCAGGCACCTCTGGATTCGGCGGTTGGCTCGGCACCGCGCCGGAGTCTACCCAGGGCCGGTGGATTGGCCGCGTTCTCTGCGGTCGGGCTCTGCCGGCCTAGCGACCGGTCGAGGTCGTCAAGGGGGCAATATGCCGGTCAGCCGTGCCGCCATGTAGGCCGCGGTGCCCACGAGCGCCACGATGAGCAGCAGCTTCACCGCCGGTCCGCCGAGCTTGCTCCAGCGGGCGTCGCTCGCTTGGTCCTTCGGATCGAAGGAAAATGCGGCGTTGAGCTCGTAGGCGCTCAATGTTTTACCCCGGGGTTCATCGGTCGCGAGTTGCACCGCGAAGGCGGGATGCTCGTGGCTCGAGCCAGGTACCATCTCGATATTCTGGCCCCCTAAATCGGGGTGAAGCAGCAGGTTCTGGACGAAATCGTTGAGCGCTTCGCGGGTGCGCGCATAGGCCACCTCGAAGTGCAGGCCCATGCCATCTGACGAGGCGTTGCTGCCTGCCACCGAGAAGGGCTGGCGGGACCGTACGACCACGCCGATGACCTTCAGCGGATCACCGACCAAGCTGCCGGGAAGGTAGAGCCTCAGGTAGACCCGGGTGCCTGGTTGGGCGATGCGGCGGCAGCACAAGAAGAGGCCGCCCTCGCTGATGTCGGTGGTGTGGCCCACACCGGTGGTGCTGCCGAAATTATACTCGACTTTGATCCGCGCACTGGCGCGCGGGTGCTCACGAGCGTCAGGTCCCCCGGACTCAGCCATCAGGCCGGCAACGGTATCACGACGGCCGGCAGTGCTGTGATTTGTTGTCATGCTCCCGGTTCGAAGAGGCCGCCGGGCCATCCGCCGGACTAGCGTCCTGGGTTCGGGCTGCTAAGGTCGTTCCGCCATGACTGATACCCCTGAGTCCGGCGATCGTGCCGAAGATGATGCCTCTGTGGAGCCGGCGGTTGCTGCGCCGCGCATGGTCGAATGCGTCAAGTTCGGCAAGCCGATGGAGGGGCTCGCCAAGCCTCCGCTCAAGGGCGAGATTGGCCAGAAGGTCTTCGATCAGGTCTCCAAAGAGGCCTGGCAGATGTGGATCGAGCACTCGAAGATGGTCATCAACGAGTACCGCCTGGACCCGATGACCGAGCACGGTCAGCAGGTGTGGATGGCCGAGCTGGACCGCTACTTCTGGGGTGAGGGCGCCCAGCTTCCGCCTGAGTTCGTACCCCAAGACGGTCAGTAGCGTGCCTCGGGGCAGGGACTCGAGGGGGCGGCATCCGCGCTGCCGGCCTCTTCAGTCACAGGTGAGGTAGCCGGCGCAGTCGCTCGGGCACTGGTCACAGTAGAGGCACACGCGCCAGGCATTGTAGAGGGATACGCCGCTGGGATTGTTGGCCAAGCAGTCGTTCTTGCAACTGATGTCCGCCCCGCAGATCGCGACGCACTGATCGATCCCCGTGCAGGCTGAGCTCTGCTGGCACTGGCTCATCTGGCTAGCGCAAAGGCTCTGATTCGCGCAGACCACGCACTCGTTGCAGCTGCCCTTGTCGTCACACACCGAGCCGGCCCCGCCGCCGTCTGCCGAGCTGTCGCCGCCTGTGTTGATACAGGCCACTGCGAAGACGAGAGCATTCAGGATGACGAGCCAGCGGACCATGGTGGCCCAGTGTAGCAGCAGCCTCTGGTCAGGGCACCACTGTCCGGCCGGGGCGCGCCTGGCAGGGTCACCATGCTAGATTGCTGGGGTGAAGGCTCTGGGCAGGCTCATCGGCTTGGCGATTGCGGTCACGGCCTTGGCCGCGTGCCGCGGGCCGGTTGAGGGGCTGCTGACGACCACCTCGACCAGCAGCACCAGCACGACCGAGCCTGAACCGGACGCGGCGCCTGAGCCGGGGGTACCCATCGCCACCTTCAACGTGCGGCGCTTCTTCGATCCGGTCTGCGATTCGGATGATTGCGGCTACGGCGCCTATGAGGAGGCTCCCACCCAGGAGCAATTCGAAGCGCGGTCCGCGCAGATCGCCGAGGCCATCGATCGCATCGATGCCCGCATCGTACTGCTCCAGGAGGTGGAGACCTGGCAGTGCTTGGCGATGCTGGCCAGCGCCATGGCTCCCCGCTATCCCGTCGTGGCGCTTGGGGAGATCGGGGGGGCGGCGACGGTCGACGTGGCGGTGCTCGCCGAGGGGACGTTGCTGCTCCTGCAGCGTCACCGCCAGATCCCCCTGCCGCTGCCCTCAGGAGGCACCACCACCTTCGCTCGTGAGTTCCTGGAGCTGCAGCTCGAGATCGACGGCCAGCTCGTGGTGGTTTTCGTGGCCCACTTCAAGTCCAAGTCCAGCGACGATCCAGAGCGTCGCTTGGCAGAGGCCCAGGCTGCTCACCTGATCGTGACCACCCGTGCCGCCCAGCTGCCGGACGCCCTGGTCGTGCTAGGTGGTGATCTGAACGACACGCCAGGTTCGGAGCCGCTCGACGCCATCGAGCACGGTGGCTGGTTGCTCCGGGTCGCCTCCGATCTGCCACCTGGGGAGGACGACACCTACGTCTTCAACGGCACTGGCGTCGCGCTCGACCATCTCTACCTGGCGGTGGGTGGGGCGGGCACCTACACCCCAGGCTCGGCGCAGGTCATCCGAGGGCCCGCAGGCGGTTTGGGTGGGTCGGACCACGCTGCGCTGAGCGCTCGGTTCGAGCTGCCTGACTAGGCCTGCTGAGCGAGGGTGAGCGACCCTCGTTCCGGCACGGCTCTCCGCGGCCGGCGTTTCGTGGTAGACGGCTCGGATCTGGGGAGGCCGAGACCGCCATGCAAGAGTTCCAAGACCTTTTCATCGGCATCGCCGGGATGATCGGCGCTGGCAAGACCACGCTGGCGACGGCGCTGGCCAAACAGCTCGACCTGCCGGTCTATTACGAGCCGGTGACGGACAACGAGTACCTGGCCGACTTCTACCGGGATACGAAACGCTACGCCTTCGCCACCCAAATCTACTTGCTCAACCGTCGGTTTCAGCAGCACCAGGAGGTCATCTGGCGTGGTGGCGGCGGCGTTCAGGATCGCACCATTTACGAGGACGCCGTTTTTGCCAAGGCGCTGGTTCGACAAGAACTGATGGACGATCGCGACTACCGCACCTACGTCGCCCTGTTCCGCCACATGTCCAACTTCATGTGCCGTCCGAACGTGATCGTCTATCTGGACGTTCGGCCCGAGCGGTCCCTCGAGCGGATCAACCACCGGGCTCGGGGCGTCGAGACGGGCATCACGGTCGAATATCTGACGACCTTGTACGAAGAATACGAGAACTTCATTCGCGACGTCTCCCGCTCGGTGCCGGTCATTCGGGTCGATTGGGACCAGTTTCGCGACACTCAGGAGATGGCCGAGGTCGTGGAGCAGGAGTACCTGAAGGGCTCGTTCTTGCGCCACGTCGAGTGGCGCCCCACCAAGGGGTAGCCTGGCGTCGGGGCGGCTGCTGACAGATTGACCTAGCCTGTCGTATCCTCGGACCGCTTGCTGCCTCCCGGTTCAGCCTGGTTTCCTGATGGCGATTTGTCCCACCTGCCGAGCTCACTTCCCCGACGACGTTACTCGCTGTCCCGATGATGGCGACACCCTGCTTCCGAGCGCCTCCTTCGCCCGGGCTGATGCCGAGCTCGAAGCGGGCACGATGGTCGGTGAGTACTGCATCGAAGAGAAGATTGGCTCCGGCGGGTTCGGCGCCGTCTATCGAGCGAAGCACCCGCTGATCGGCAAGCTGGCGGCCGTCAAAGTGCTCGGCGCGTCATTCTCCAGCAACCCGGAAATGGTCTCCCGTTTCGTCTCCGAAGCACGGGCGGCCAACACGATCCAAGATCCGCACATCATCGACATCTTCTCTTTCGGCGTGCTGGACGACGGACGTCAGTACCTGGTGATGGAGTTGCTCGCGGGCATCGGCTTCGAGCAGCTCATCGAGCAACATGCGCCCCTCTCACCAGCACTGGTGCTGCAGATCATGGACGGCGTTGCTCGTGCCCTGGACGCCGCGCACGAGGCAGATATCGTGCATCGCGATCTCAAGCCGGACAATGTGTTCCTGGTGGTGGACGAAGACGGCGCACCGGTGGTCAAGCTGCTCGACTTTGGGGTGGCCAAGCTGCTGGGCGACAATGTCGTCTCCCACAAGACCGGCACCGGGGCTCCGGTGGGGACGCCTCATTACATGTCCCCTGAGCAGTGCATGGGTATCGAGGTCGACCACGGTGCCGATATTTACGCCTTCGGTGTCGTTTGTTTCGAGGCGCTGACCGGCACGCGCCCCTTCACCGGGGACAGCTACCTGCAGCTGCTCAGTCAACACGCCAGCGCGCCGGTCCCGCTGGCGTCGGAGCGCAACCCCGAGCTCGGCCCACACTTCGACGGGATCCTCGGCGACCTGATGGCCAAGGAGCCTGCAGAGCGACCGCCGTCTTTGGGGCGAGCGATGGAGCGGCTCAGCGAGGCTGCGCGGCAACAGGGCTGTCCGGTGGACGCGCCGCCACCGCTGCCGGCGGAGGTGCTCCGGACGGTGAAACGTTCTCGCACCCCTGACCGATCGGCCGCTACGGGACGTTCTGGAGCTTCGACCGAAGCGACTCGGAAGCTCGGGGCCGCCCAGACCTTGGGCGAGTCCATCACCGACGGGAAGGGCAGTGACGGCTCAGGTCGGGGCGCCACCAGCTCGCTGTGGCTGCTGGCAGGAGCCGCCATTCTCGCCGTCGCCGCCTATGTCGCCAGCGGCATGTTCGCTGGGCCTAGAGCGGATGCCGCGTCTTCGCCTACTGCCCGCCCGGGCCCTGATCCAGCGTCAGCCGACGCCGGCGCCGCGACCCCTCCCCCGAGTGCGTCGGAGGTGGCCGAGCTGAGGCCACCGGCTGAAGCCGGCTCCGCTGGGAGCAGCGAGCCTGATCGGATCAAGCTGCAGGTCGAGTCGTCAGCCCCAGGGGCCATCGTATTTCTCGACGGCAAGAAGCTCGGTGTTGCACCGGGACCGTTCAGCGTCGATCGTTCTGCAGGGGTCCAGGTGCTGATCGTCCAGGCGCCAGGCTACGAGCCCGCCAAGCAGAATGTCGAGCTCGACGACGATCGGTCCCTGTCGATCCAGCTCGAGAGGCGTGTCCCCAAGCCGCGGCCGAGCGATCCCGCGCCGGTGCCCACGGATCTCGAGCTGCCCACCTACCCCTGACCGTTCACCCCGCTTCGATCGAGCTACGCACCCGGTCGGCCAGGACGGTCAGAATGCTCCGCGCCAATGCCGGGTGCAGATCCAACAGATCGCCGAAGTCCTCCCGATCCATGGCCAGCAAGCTAGTCTCGGCGATGGCGCGCACCGTCGCGCTCCGCTCGGTTCGATCCAGCACCGCCATCTCGCCGAAGCAGTCGTTCGTCTTCAGCGTGGCGATCGTCTTGCCCGCGGCGATGATCTCGACCGCGCCCTCGACGATCACATAGAGGTGCCGTCCTACCGACCCCTCGACGAAGACCGTCTGCTGCCGTGAGAACTGAACCAGCCGCGCGATGTCGGCGACCACGAGCAGTTGCTCGGCATCGAGGGCTGCGAAGAGCGGGACTTGGCGCAGCCGAAACAGTGAGTCCATCGAGGCCATCGAAGGCTCAGCGGTGGCTCGCTCGTGGCTGGGTGCTTTGATGGGTGCCTTGGTGGGTGCCTTGGTCGGGGCCTGAGAACTGCGGGGGTGGGTCCCCCCTTTGGCGATCCGTTCGCGAAGCCTGCGGGTCAGCACGGCTATCAATCCCCTCACCAAGGCTGGATCGAGGACCATCAGGTCGCCGACCGGGCCGGCCGGCACCACCAGCAATTCGACGTCGCTCAGGGCACGGACTCCGCAGCACCGCGGTCTGTCGTCCAACAAGGGCAGCACGCCGAAGGCTTGCCCTTGGTCGGCGATCCCAACGGGCTCGCCATCCCGCACGATCTCGACCTTTCCCTGTTTGACGAGATAGAGCGCACGGTCATCCGCGCCCTGTTGAAGCACCCACTGACCCTCCGCGGCCTCCGTCGTTTCGACAGCCTCCGCCACCGCTTGCAGCTCCCGCCCGCTCACCGTTCGGAACAGCTGGGTCGCGGAGAGCTCGAGGGCTCGGTCCAAGGTGTCGTCCCCTTTGCTGTCGTCGCCCTGCGGCCCGTCACGACCGGCGGCCCAGGCCCACACCCGCTCGAGCCAGCCTTCCTCCTCGCCGAGCAGTTGCTCAACCGACGTCTCCTGACCGAGCGCCTCGTAGACGATCGAGCGAGGCCGCAGCTTGCCGTGCCGGTCCTCCGCCTGCTCGATGAGCGGTACGAAGGCCTTGAGCGTTCCGTCGGTGATGTGCTGCTCGAGCAGCTCGATGGCGTTGGACCGCATGCGCTGGTCTGGGCTGTCGTAGTTCGAGTGGGCCCGGTGCAGAGCGGCCCGATCGTAGCGAATCCCCAGCAACATGAAGACTCGGGTCTCGGTCTGTCGACGGGCCGTGTTGAGCTCCCGGGCGAAGAACATCTTTCGCGGGCTGAGCCTGCCGCTGCTGGCTGCTTCGATGGCAGCATAGCGGCGCAGCAAAGCGATCTCTCGAGTCACCAGGGCGGCGAGGGTCCCGTGATCGGGGCGGGGGGCCTCAGCGCGGCGCGCCAAGCGCCACAGGCAGGCGACGGCTTGGTTGCGGACCGT
>JAUVCD010000637.1 GCA_030590865.1 Myxococcales bacterium
AAAAGAGCCTCAATTCTGCGAGCTTGGGCGCTCGACATGGGTGTCAGCAGCGACATTCGTTAGCTCATCGCTGGCTACCTCGTCTGGCCACCCACGACCAGTGGTCACACCGATTCCCTCGTCAGCACAAAACTGGTAGCCATGGCTCCCAATAGGAGTAGCCCGTGGCAAACCCCATCCTCTTCCGAAGCACCAACGGCACCATCGATGACTATACCCTCGGCCAGGCCTTGCTTACCGGCCAGGCTCCGGACCTGGGGCTGTTCATGCCCCAGCAGGTGCCCACCATCACTCAGGCCGATCGGCTGAAGCTCGTCGGCAAGAGCTATCCCGAAATCGCCTTTGACGTGTTGCGACGCTACACGGGAGGTCAGTTCGACGACGAGACGCTGCGCTCGCTATGCGACGATGCCTATACCTTCGAGGTGCCCATCGAGCAGGTGCGGGACCGGCGCCACGTCTTGCGCCTCGATATGGGCCCCACCGCGTCGTTCAAGGATTTCGCCGCCCGCATGATGGGCCGCTGGGTCGGACGACTGGTGAAACCTGGCGAGCCCCCCCTGGTGGTCTTGACCGCCACCTCAGGCGACACGGGCAGCGCGGTGGCCCAGGCCTTTGCAGGTGTGCCGGGTATCGAAGTGCTGGTGCTGTTTCCAGTCGCCGAGGTATCGGACCGGCAGCGCAAGCAGATGACGACCATCGGGGGCAACGTCACCATCTTGGGCGTGGAGGGCAAGTTCGACGATTGCCAGGCGATGGTCAAACGTGCCTTTGCCGATCAAACCCTGAGCAACGTCCGCTTCACCTCCGCCAACTCGATCAACATCGGACGGCTGCTGCCCCAGTCGGTCTACTACCTCTATGCCTACCTGCGACTGGCCGACGTGGCCGCCGGCGAGACCATGGTGATCTCCGTGCCCAGCGGCAATTTCGGCGACCTCTGTGGCGGGTTGCTCGCCTTCCGGGCCGGCTTGCCGGTAGAGCGTTTCGTGGTGGCGACCAACGCCAACGACGAGGTGCCCATCTTCTACGAGACCGACGAGTACACCAAGGTCGTGCCCTCGAGGACCTGCATCTCCAACGCCATGAATGTCGGCCATCCGTCGAACCTGGCCCGGGTGGTGGACCTCTACGGCGGCCACATGGACGAAACAGGCGCGCTCAAGCGGATGCCCGACATGGATCGTATTCGCGCAGACATGTGGTCCGTTCCCATCGATGATGAGGAGACCCGGCGGACCATCGCCGAGACGTGGCGGGACTACCAGATCATGCTCGAGCCCCATGGCGCGGTCGGCTGGGCCGCCCTCAACCGGTTCTTCGATGCCGACCAAGTACCGGCCAACACGCTGGCCGTCTCACTAGAGACCGCCCACCCCGCCAAGTTCCCCGACGAGATCCGCGCACTGACCGGCGTCGACCCAGAGCCCCCGCCCGCCCTCGCGTCCCTCGAGGCCTTGCCTGAGTCCTATGACACCATCGGAGTGGACTACGACGGGTTTCGAGACCTGCTCGACAAGCAATACGGCTGACTCGAGCGGCACGGGCCCAACCGCATCCAAGGAGCACTAGCGCCAACGTGAAATACGTCATCCTCCAGATTGATGGCTCGGCCGATCTCCCTATCGATCGCATCGGTGGCCGCACGCCGCTGATGGCAGCCAATATGCCCACCATCGACCGACTGGCCCGCGAGGGGCGTTGCGGCACCCTCGAGACCGTGCCTGCCGGCATGACGCCCGACAGCTCGGTGGCCAACCTGTCGCTGCTCGGCTACGACCCGCGAGTCACCTATCAGGGCCGCGGTGTGCTCGAGGCCGCCAGCCTGGACATCGAGCTCGGCCCCCGAGATGTTGCGATGCGGCTCAACCTCATCGCCCTGAAAGACGGCTGCATTCTCGACCATAGCTCAGGTCACATCTCTTCTGAGGAGGCGGAACAGCTCGTCGAGGCCCTGGCCGAGGCCTTCGGTGATCGGGCTGAGCTTCACCCTGGGGTGAGCTACCGCCACTTGCTGGTGTTGCGCGGTGATGAGCACAGCCCGGCGCTGAAGTGCTGGCCGCCCCACGATCACGTGGGCAAGCCCATTGCCGAGATGCCCATCACCGCAGAGAAACCCGAAGCGGAGGCGACGGCGTCCTTGCTCAACGAGCTGACCGAGATCTCCCGTCGCGTGCTCGCCGACCACCCGGTCAACCAGGCCCGCCGAGCAGCAGGCAAGCGTGAGGCCGCCACCATGTGGCTTTGGGCGCCAGGCCGCAAACCGACGATGGAGACCTTCCAAAACAAGTTTGGCATCCATGGCGCGGTGATCTCGGCAGTCGACCTGATTCGCGGGCTCGGCCGCTATGCGGGCATGACCACGGTGATCGTAGAGGGCGCCACTGGCTTGTACGACACCAACTACGAAGGGAAGGCCCAAGCGGCCGCGAAGGCCCTGGAGGACCACGATCTGGTCTTCGTGCACGTCGAGGGACCGGACGAGGCCGGCCACGCCCGTGACCTGGGCCTGAAGATCTATTGCCTCGAATCCATCGACCGACGGCTATTGACCCCCTTGGTCGCCGACCTAAAAAAGCAGGGGCAACAGGTCGCCATTGCCGTCTTGCCGGACCACCTGACGCCGGTGGAACGAGGGGATCACGTCGGCGAGCCCGTCCCGGTGCTGATCTGGGATCCCGAAAAACAGGCGGACGGGGTGACCGGCTTCGACGAGCAGGCGGTCAAGGACGGCTCGCTCGGTGCTCTCAGCGGTGAGGGCTTCATTCGCGCCTTGTTATGGCGCCAAACCAGCTGATCCGCGGCTCGCGACGAAGCGAGACTGCGATCCACAGGGCGAGTATGCTTCGCCCGCACCTGCCTACCAGTCCAGTCTAGAGATCCCATCATGCCCAACCCTGTCATCGAGCTGCAAACCAACTTTGGCGCCATCAAGATCGAGCTCGATGAAGAGAAGGCGCCTGCCTCGGTCAAGAACTTCCTGGCCTACCTGGACGGTGGACATTACGCCGGTACCATTTTCCACCGAGTGATCCGGGGCTTCATGGCCCAAGGAGGCGGCTACGACGCCGCCTATACCAAGAAGGCCACGCGCGCAGCCGTCCAGAATGAAGCCGACAACGGGTTGAAGAACCTGCGAGGGACGCTGGCCATGGCACGGACCAGCGAGCCCCACTCAGCCACGGCTCAGTTCTTCATCAACCTGGCGCACAACGGCTTCCTCAACCATCGCGAGAAGACCAACGAGGGCTGGGGCTACACCGTCTTTGGCAAGGTGGTCGACGGTATGGACGTGGTCGACCAAATGGTCAACGTGGAAACTGGCGCCAAAGGCCCGTTCCAAAAGGACGCCCCACTGCAAGAGGTCGTCATCAACGGGGGCCAGCGCTGCGACTGAGCCCCTGCGGCCAGCCCTCGACCCACCGTGCTAACCTGCCCTCTATGAGCGCGCGTGCCCCGGGATGGACAGGCCTGTCGGCGGCACTGTCGATCCCACTGCTGAGGGCACTGCTGAGGGCACTGCTGACGGCACTGTTTTGCCTGGGCTGCTCGACCGTGTCGGTCGAGTTCATCGAGCCCGAGCCGCCTAAACAGCAGGGCAAAGAGAACCCAATGCAGGACCGAGGCGCACGGAGCTTCGACCAGCGCCAAACGGACTGCTGGGACATGCCCTCCGCCCAGGCCTGCTACGACGTCGGCCTCAACTACGAGCTCGGACTGGTCGTCGACCCCAATCGGGCCACCGCCCTGGAGTATTACGACAAGGCCTGCGGCATCGAGCGGCAGCCCGAGCACTGCGAGGCAGCCAAGCGGTTGCGCCACGAGCAGTGAGGGCACGACGGCAGGTAACGCCCACCTGGCCGAGCGGCTCGATCGCTCACCGGCCAGCGGTCTGGCACCTAGTCGAGAGACACGACCGCTGCCGCGCCGTAAGCCCACAGCGGGCGATTAGCGTAAAGGCGGCCAAGCCAACCGGACGAAGCGTCGCCGGTGGCTGTGCGACCTGGTAGTTGTGCGACCTCGTGGCAGCCCTGCAGGGTTGCTACTCTGTGATAGCCTAGCGCAATGCAGAGCCACGCCCTTTCTTGGTTGCTCCTCTCACTGCGGCGGCTATTGCTCCTGGCCGCCGGTCTGGCGCTCGTGCTGCCTGCCTGTAGCCTCACCAATGCGGTCGACGAGCCCGTGGATCCCAATGACAACGGGAGCAGCGGGACGGGCGGCAGCAATCCCGGTGGCAGCGGCGGCACTAGCAGTGGTAGCGGTGGTAACGGTGGTAACGGTGGTAACGGTGGCGCGGGAGCTCAGGGGTGCGACTCCGATCCCCCGACCGTCATCAGCCCGACCACGCCGCTGACCATCACGCCACCCACCGCTCAGGTCATGCTGACGTTCAGCGAGGAGGTCACCGTCGAGGACGGCGCCCTCAGCCTGTCCGGTGGCGCCACCATGACCATTACGCCCACGCTGCCCGCCACAGCCACGTCCTTCACCCTCGATATGGACGGCTTGACGGCCAGCGGGAACCACGTGCTGACCATCGATGGCACCATAGTCGTCGACGATTGCACCAACCTGCTGGGCGATGACGTTACCATTGAGCTGGTCGGCAGCTGCGGCGGGGACACCGACCCGCCGGTGGTCACCAGCACGGTGGATGTATCGGTACCCGACAGCGCAACGACCGCCAGCTACGTGCTTACCTTCGACGAGCCGGCCTTGCTCGGTGCCAATGCCCTGTCCATCAGTGACGGCGCGACCATCGCTTCGGTCACGCCACCGCTGCCCGCCACGGCGGCCTCGTTCACCATCGACCTCACCGGCGTGTCGGGCTCTCACGAGCTGTCAATCACCGCCACCGAGATCAGCGATGTCTGCGGCAACGTGCCCACCCAGGATGTCCAGGTGTGGTTCTGCTACGCCAGCGGCGGTTCGGTCACCTTCAACTTCACCGGCGCGGTACAGAGCTTCGTGGTGCCCGCCTGTGCCAAAGGTACAGTAGCCATTCAGGCCTATGGCGCCCAAGGAGGGCTCCAAGGCTCGGCAGGCGGGCTCGGCGGCTTGGCCAGCGGCGAGCTCGCCGTCGCGACGGGCGACACCCTTGATGTATCCGTCGGGGGCCAAGGGCAGGACAATCAGTCCTGCGGCGCGACAGGGGGGTTCAATGGCGGAGGAGCCACAGGCGTAACCTGCTGCAGTAACTCAGGGGGGCTCGCTGGCTCCGGTGGCGGCGCCAGCGACGTGCGAGCTGGCGGCCAGGCGCTCGCCAACCGCGTCATCGTGGCCGGGGCAGGCGGCGGCTCGGGCAGCGGCGATCCCGGCGGAGTTGGGGGCGGGCTCATCGGCGGCAATGGGGGCAGCTACAACGGCGTGACCGCCACCGGCGGCACCCAGTCCGCTGGCGGACTGGCTGGCGGCTACTACACTGGCCACACCTGCAGCCCCGCTACGGCCGGCGCACTCGGGCTGGGTGGCATCGGCGATGGCAACGACGGCGGCGGCGCTGGCGG
>JAUVCD010000008.1 GCA_030590865.1 Myxococcales bacterium
GGGGCTGTTGCCGTTAGCGAGCATTTCGAACAAGACCTCTTTGGCGATCTTGCCGCTGATGGTGCCGACATCGATGAGGGACACCAGCTCACCGAGGTGCTCTCCGCCAAAGGGCAGGGTGGCCGGATCGCGATCCTTCATCGCTCGCAGCAGCTCGTTGACCACCCAGTTGGCGATGGCTTTGGGGTTGGGGTGTCGGGCCACGGCTGCGTCGAAGAGGGCAGCGACGGTCGGCTCTTGGGCGATGATGACGGCATCGGCCTCCGGGAGCTCGAGCTCGTCGCAGTAGCGCCGAACCTGGGCCGCCACCGCTGGAGACAGGGCGGGGCCCGAGGGGCGGGGGCGACCTGGCTGGGACGGTTGGCTCGGCCCAGCCTTGGGTTGGGGCTCTTGGCCTCGTGGCCGGCGGCTGGGTCGACGGGCGGGCGGAGCGGCCGGTGCCGGCCCCTCGGACTGGAGCTTGGCCCAGGTGTCCCGGAGGTTCACCACCCGATTGAAGACCAAGCCGGTTGCGGACGAGTCGATGCGGTCGACGCAGAAGTAGCCTTGGCGCTCGAACTGGAAGGTGTCGTCAGGGCGGGCCGTCGCCAGGCTCGGCTCGGCGGCGCAGCCGGTGCGGGTCACCAAGGAGGTCGGGTTCAAGTCTTCGACGCCGGCGGGCTCGATGGCGTTGAAGAGGCGATCGTAGAGCCTGACTTTGATGGTGGTGGCCTGAGCGGCGCTCACCCAGTGAAGGGTACCCTTCACCTTGCGGCCCTTGGGGAGGGTGCCGCCCCGGGTTTGCGGGTCGTAGCTGCAGCGCAGCTCGACGATGGTGCCGTCGGTGTCTGTGACCACCTGCTCGCACTTGATCACATAAGCGAACCGCAGCCGGACCTCGCGGCCAGGTGCCAAGCGGAAGAACGTCTTGGGTGGCTCCTCCATGAAGTCGTCTCGCTCGATGTAGAGCACCTGTGAGAAGGGGAGCTCACGGGTGCCGGTCTTGCCGGTGTCCGGCGGAAAATGCGGCGCTTCGAGCTGCTCGACTTGGCCGGCGGGGTAGTTGTTGATGACCACTTTGAGCGGGTCGAGCACCGCCATCACCCGGGGCGCCTTGGTGTTGAGATCGTCCCGAATGCAGAACTCGAGCTTGCCGAAGTCGACGACGCTGTTGTTCTTGGCTACGCCGACCATCTCGGCCAGGGCGCGAATGGACGCTGCCGTGTAGCCCCGGCGCCGCATGCCTGCCAAGGTGGGCATGCGCGGGTCGTTCCAACCGTCGACTTGCCCGCCTTTGACCAGCTCAGCGAGCCGGCGTTTGCTGGTCAGGGTGTAGTTCAGGTTCAGCCGGGCGAACTCGATTTGCTGCGGCTTGCAGTCCACGTCGGCGTTGTCGATCACCCAATCGTAGAGCTCGCGGTTGTTCTCGAACTCGAGGGTGCAAAGCGAGTGGGTGATGCCTTCGAAGGAATCGGACAAACAGTGAGTGAAATCGTAGAGGGGATAGATGCACCAGTCGTTCCCGGTGCGGTAGTGATGGTGCTTTCTGATGCGGTATAGAAGGGGGTCGCGCATCTTCATGTTCGGCGCGGCCATGTCGATCTTGGCGCGCAGCACGTGGGCACCCTCGGAAAACTCACCGGCTCGCATGCGGTCGAATAGATCGAGGTTGTCCGCCACGCTGCGTTGCCGGTAGGGGCTGTCGGTGCCAGCCTCGGTGACGGTGCCGCGGTAGCGTCGCACCTCGTCCTCGGTGAGGCTGCAGACGTAGGCCTTGCCCTGTTTGATCAAGTAGACGGCCTGTTGATGGAGGCGCTCGAAGTAGTCCGAGGCGTGGTACAGGTGCTCGCCCCAGTCGAAGCCGAGCCAGCGCACCGCCTCCTTGATCGCCTCGACGAACTCCACGTTCTCCGTCGTCGGGTTGGTGTCGTCGAAGCGGAGGTGGCAGGTGCCACCGTAGTGCTCGGCGAGGCCGAAGTTCAGACAGATGCTCTTGGCGTGACCCACGTGCAAATAGCCGTTCGGCTCAGGCGGAAACCGTGTGACGATTTTGCTGTGTTTTCCAGATCTTAGATCCTCATCAATGATGTCATGAATGAAGCTGGTCGGGGCGCTTCTGGACGTGTCGTCGGTCACGGTCGTGTCCTCGGATCGGGGAGCGGAAATGGAATCATGGCGACGCCTCGCCCTGGGCTAGCACGATAGCGCCCTCACGGTCGGCCCGCTTGGTCCAGCGGCCCACCGGCTCGTCGGCGGCAGCGGGGCACAGCTCGTGGAGTGGGCAGGGGGCGCATTGGGGACGTTTGCTCTGACAGATGTAGCGCCCGTGGAGCACCAGCCGATGGCCCATGTCGACCCAGCTACGGGCTGGGAACAAGGCGCAGAGATCGCGTTCCACTTTGGTCGGATCCTGCTCCGCGGTCAGCTCCAGGCGGCGCGACACCCGTCCCGCATGGGTGTCCACGGTGATGCCGCTGGCGATGCCATAGGCCGTGCCGAGCACCACGTTGGCGGTCTTGCGAGCCACGCCAGGTAGCTCGCAGAGCGCCTCCATCGTGCGGGGGACTTGCCCGCTGTGGCGCTCGGCGATCAGCCCGCTGGCGCCGACAATCGCCTTGGCCTTGTTGCGGAAGAACCCGGTCGGCTTGATGAGCCGCTCGACGGCCGGCAGTCGGGCGGCACCGAGGGCTTGGGGATCCGAATAGCGGGAGAACAGCTCGGGGGCGATGCGGTTGACCGTCTTGTCCGTGCTCTGGGCGCTGAGGATGGTCACGATCAGCAGTTGCCAGGGATCTTGGAACTGAAGCTCGGTCTCGGGCCGGGGCATCGCGCGGGTGAGCCGCTTGCGGACGTCGGTCGCTCGTTTCTTCAACTCGGCAGGTGGTGGCATGAGGGTGTCAACTAACCGGAATGGGCTGCGGCGTGGTGTCAAACCGTAGTCGGGACCGCGACGACTTGTTGCTTGGCTAGCGCTCCCGCGCGGCGATCGTTGTAGGCTAAGCGCCATGAGGCTGGTTTGGTTTGCCTTGCTGTTGGCGCTGCTGACCTGTGTGGTGGGTTGTCCCTCCAAGCCGGTGTTGGAGCTTCACGGTGCTCGCGTCGAGTCGGCCTCGCCCGCTGGCGTCGGGCTCAAGCTGATGATGCGGGTCAACAACGACAACGCCTTCGACGTCAAGGTGCGAAATGTCCGCGCTTCGGTCGTCATTGCCGAGCGCTTTCGACTGCCGCGGATCCAATACAACCCTGACCAGTGGCTGCCCGCAGGCAAGTGGGTGCTGGTGCCCGTCCCGGTGGTGATCCCTTGGCAGCTGGTCGGGCCATTGCTCGCCACCAGCGTTGGCTCCAACGAAATTGGCTACCAAGTCAGGGGCCTGGCAGACGTGACGGCGGTGCGGATGCTGGGGATCCAGGTTAACGATCAGGAGCTCGACGATGAGGGCAGCTTGTCTCGGGTGGAGCTGCTGATGGCTGCGGGGCGGGGCACGATACCCGGGCTGCACTGAGTTTCGGTCGGGGGACGGGGCTCACGGGCGTGCCCAGGCGCGGGCCTCGGCCTATGCTTGTACTAGGAGACGATTGGCTCACACCGGCAAGAAGATACGTGCGGCGCTGCTGGCGGTGCTCCCAAGCCTAGTGGGTTGTGGCGCCGCCGAGCCTGCGGCAGAGGTCCCGGTCGTCGCCGGCGATGCCGAGCTCGAGGCGGACATGCGGGGGGTTCCCATCGTCATGTACATGGCCCGCTGGTGCCCGGTCTGCCAGCGCGCCCGCGGCTGGCTGCGCGACGGGGGCTACCAGTTCGTCGAGGTCGACGTGGAGAGCGATGCCCGGGCTGCCGCCGTGCTTGCCATCGTCAATCCCCGGGGCTCGGTACCGATGTTCGAAATCGGCGGGCAGGTCGTGATCGGCTTCGACCCTCGGCTCATCCGCCTCGTTCTGGAGCGCGCCGTCGCGCGGCGGGCCGCCCGTGCCGATCAGTGGGTGGCGGCTCAATAGCCCGGCCTGGACCGTGCGAGGTCTGAACCGTACGAGGATTGGACCGTGTGAGGACCGGGCCGGGCACGCTAGAATGGCTTGGTGACACCATCGAACGCCAAAGGTAGCGGCCACTGGCGGTGGCTGGCCCCGAGCTCACTCGCCCTCGGGCTATTGGTCGCGGTCGGACCGGCCGGTTGCGAGTCTGAGAGCGAGCCGGCAGGCACCAGCACCGGCGGTCAGGGCGGCGGCGCCGGCAGCGGTACCGCTGGCGGTGGCTGGGGCGGAGGGGGCAGCGGCGGTGGGCCGGTGCTCGGACCGACGGTGATCTTTCCCAAGACGGCCATCGAGCCGGCCGAGATCGCAATTCTGATCAACGACCAGGACCCACAATCGGTGGCCGTCGGTGCCTACTATCAAACCGCCCGGTCCATCCCTGCGAGCAACGTGGTCACCTTGAGCTTCGCCACGGGCAACGTGTTGTCCTCCCAAGACTTTGGGGCGGTGAAGAGCCAGCTCGACGCAGCGCTCGGCGACGACATTCAGGCGCTGGCCTTGACCTGGACCACGCCCTACCGAGTGGATTGCATGTCCGTGTCCGCCGCCTTTGCCCTCGGCTTTGACGACAAGTACTGCAACACCAGCGGTCAGGCCTGCGGCGCCACCGCGGCGGTCGACTATTACCATTCGAGCTCGGCGAGCCCCTTCACCGACCACGGCATCAGGCCGGCCATGGTGATCGCCGGCGCCACCGAAGCCGATGCGCTCGCACTCATCGATCGCGGCATCAGCGCCGACGACACTTTCCCGACCGGCGACGGCTACTTCATCCGCACCACCGACACGGCGCGCAGTGTGCGCTGGCCGAGCTTCGTCAGCACGGTGACCAGCTGGGACTATCCAGCAGGTTTGGACCTGACCTACATCGACAACCAGGACGGCAGCGGGTCGAACATCATCGAGAACACCAGCGACGTGCTCTTCTACTTCACTGGTTTGGCTAACGTTCCTTCCATCGAGACCAACACCTACCTGCCTGGTGCGGTAGCCGATCACCTCACCTCCTACGGTGGCCAGATCCCCGACAGCGGCCAGATGAGCATCGTGCGGTGGCTCGAGGCGGGGGCCACGGCGAGCTACGGGACGGCGGTGGAGCCCTGTAACTACACCCAGAAGTTCCCGGAGACGACCGTCCTGCTGCCCCACTATTTTCGGGGCGGGACGATCCTCGAGGCTTACTGGAAGAGCGTCATGTGGCCAGGGGAAGGGAATTTCGTCGGCGAGCCACTGGCCCGACCCTGGGGGGCTCACTTCGTCGAGTTCGTCGATGAGACGCTCACCATCCGCACCACCATGCTCGATCCGGCCAAGATCTACGAGTTAGGTGGCGCCCAGACCGAGGACGGCCCCTTCACGGTGGTGCTCGGTGCCATTACCGTGCCCCATCACGAGCTGACGACGATCACCCTCCAGTCGCCTTCCGAGCCATTCATCCGGCTCGCCGAAGCGGGCACGCCCTAGCAGCCCCGGCGCTCGCGAGTCACTGAAGCTGGACGAGCCAGGCGTCGTGTCCCAGGTGGCGCAGCACCGCGTTGACCACCTCGGCGTCATCGTCGAGACCGAGGATCGAATCCAGATCGCCGTCGGCGTCGTCCTCGATGACGAAGTAGCGGACCGCGGCCTGGATCAGGCGTCGGGTGGTCTCCGGGGTGTCATCGCTCAGCGTGCCTAGCAGTCGGAGCGATGCCTCAGCCAGCTCCCGAGCCAAGGCTGGATCGACGTCGTCATCGGTCCATTCGGAGCGCTTCGCCAGCGCGTCCTGGTACTCCCGCACCTCCTTGAACAGCTCGTGCACCGGACGCAGCTCCGCCGCGATGAGCTCATCCCAGAGGGCTTTGGCCGCGTCGGGGATGCCTTGGAGATTGGCGAGTGTGTGGTCGTCACTCATGAGACCGAACCTTCTCGCGGGACCCTCCCCCGCGGCAACACTGCAGAGAAATGTGCCACATCAGGCCTGCGGCGTCGACGCAGGCGGCCAACCTTGGTCGACAAGGACGCACAGCCCCAGGGCTCGTCGTTGTAGGCTGTCGCCATGGGTGCCATGCAGATCCCGACCCGCAGGGAGGTCATTGAAAACCACCAGGAGGCGGGCGGGCGCGTGGCTGCGGTGTTGCCGGTTCACAACCCTCGCGGCTTGCTCAGGAGCTTCGACCTATTGCCGGTGGAGGTGTGGGGGCCGCCAGGCATGGATACCACGACCGGTGACGAGCACCTGCAGGCCTATACCTGCAGCATCGTGCGCTGTTCGCTGGCCTTCGTGCTGTCTGGTGCGCTCGAAGCGGTCGACGTGATCGTGGTGCCCCACGCCTGCGACTCGTTGCAGGGGCTGGGCTCGCTGATGATCGACTTCATCAAGCCCTCCCAGCCGGTGCTGCCCATGTACCTGCCCCGCCAAGCAGGAGCTGCCGCCCAGGACTTCATGGCCGCCGAGCTGCGCGCGCTGTTCGAGCGGCTCGTCGAGATCACCGGCAAGCGCCCCACAGAGGTCGAGGTGATGGCTGCCGTAGAGCGGGAGGAAGAGGCCGACGGGCTGTTGACCCAGCTGTCGCGGCAGCGCGCTCAGCTGTCGCTCAGCTGTCCGGAGCTCTATCGGGTGATGCGGGCTCGCGAATATTTGCCTGCCGAGCGCTTTGCTGTGGTGGCTCGTCACGCCTTGGAGCAACGGGCCGCCGAGCCTCGTTCGGGGGTGCCTCTGATTCTCTCGGGCTTGTTGCCCGAGCCCATGCGCATTCTGGAGGTCATCGCCGAGGCCGGGGGGAGGGTGGCCGCTGACGACCTGGCATGCTGTGGCCGTCGCCTCTATCCGCCGGGCCGAAGCGACGATCCGTTGCAGCGGCTGGCTCAGAGCTTGCTCGGAGGCAGCCCTGATGCCACCCGCGGTAGCTCGGTTCAGGACCGAGTCGATCACTTACAGCGGCTGGTGTTGCAGTCAGGCGCCAAGGCGGTGGTGTTTTACCTAGTGAAGTTCTGCGAGCCCGAGCTGTTCTACCTCCCCCAGCTGCGCGCGGCTCTGGAGCGCAGCGGGGTGCGGAGCGTGACCATCGAGGTCGATGTGGGGGACCCCATGTCCCACCAGGTGGTCACCCGGCTCGAGGCCTTGTTGGAGACCCTAGGATGAGCATCGTCGACAAGGTCGCCTACCACCTGAACGTGTCGCTGCTGGGCAACGGCTTTCTGCGCTTCAATCGCCTGCGCCAGACGGCGCGCATGGGTCGGTCCGACTTCTGGGACCATGACCAGCTGGCGCCGCCGCTGATGTCCTCACCCCGGCTCAAGGAGCTCATCAGCAGGCACTATCTCAAGGGCCGCTACGCCAACTTGAACGGCAAAGTGGTTTGGGCGACGTCCGGCGCGCCGATCGAGCTGTTCGAGGCCCTGGGGTTCTTTCTGATTTACCCAGAGAACCACGCTGCGGTCTGCGGCATTCGTCGGGTCGCCGAGACGCTCTGTGGCCACGCTGAGGCCGCCGGCTATTCCCGGGACATCTGCTCCTATGCCCGGACCGACTTCGGCTCGGTGCTGTCTGGCGAGACGCCCGTCGGCCGCTTGCCGCGACCCGATCTCCTGGTCTGCTGCACCAACATCTGCCAGACCGTGCTGTTTTGGTATCGGGTGCTCGCCCGACACTTCAACGTGCCGCTGGTGCTCATCGACACGCCGTTCATCTACACCGAGGCGAGCGACCATGCGGTCGACTTCGTCAAGCGCCAGCTGGAGGATGCCGTCGAGGTAGCCGAGCGGGTGGCGGGTCGCGCACTTTCGGAGGCCAAGCTTCGCGAGGTCACCCGTCTGAGCCTGACGGCAGTGCAGCTGTGGATGGAGGTGCTCGAGACGGGTAAGCATCAGCCCTCCCCGATCACCGCTTTCGACGAGTTCATCCACATGGCCCCTATCGTCGAGATGCGGGGCAAGGCCTTCACGGTCGACTACTACCGCCAGCTGTTGGTCGAGCTACGGGCACGACAGGCTCAGGGCATCGGCGCTCTGAAGCACGAGAAGAAGCGGCTGCTCTGGGACAATCTGCCGGTCTGGTACCGGGTTCGCTGGCTGTCGAATCGTCTCGCCGAGCGGGGGGTGGCGCTGGTGGCCTCAACCTATACCAACGCTTGGGGTGAGCTGGCGCCCTTCTTCGATGCAACCCGTCCCCTCGAATCGGCGGCCCGCGCCTACCTGCACCCAATCCTCAATCGGGGCACGGGCCACAAGCTCACCACGATGAAGCGCTTGGTGACCGACTACAACATCGATGGCGTCATCTTGCATTCTGACCGGTCCTGCAAGCCCTACTCGATCGGGCAGATCGAGCAACGGAAGCGGCTGGGCAGCGAGGCCGGTGTCCCCGCCCTGCTGCTCGAGGCGGATCACAGCGATCCCCGAAGCTTCTCCGAAGAGCAGGTCGCAGCCCGCTTGGATGCCTTCCTCGAGGTCTTGGAAGGGTGAGCCGATCGCTCGCCGCCCTGGGGCTCGATGCTGGGTCCACCACGACCAAGATCGTTGGCGTGGACGGCGACGGCGTGCTGGCATGGCACCAGCTCGAGCCGATGGACCCACGGATGGAGGCGCAGGCCGAGCGGCTCGTGACCGCAGCGCGCCAGGCCGCTGGCGCAGCCGGCGAGCTGCCGCTGGTGGCTACCGGCTATGGCCGGGATCTGGTGCGCGGCGCGGACCGCAAGGTCACCGAGATTACCTGCCACGGTCGCGGGATTTTCGCGGCCGTCGGCCACGGGGGGACGCTCGTGGATATCGGCGGGCAAGACAGCAAGGTGATCACCGTCGATGACCGTGGTCGAGTGCTCAACTTCGCGATGAACGACAAGTGCGCCGCGGGCACGGGGCGCTTTCTCGAGGTGGTGGCCCAACGGCTCAAGCTGTCGCTGACCGAGCTGTCGGACATCGCGTTGAGCTGTCCCGAAGAGGTGGCCATTTCCAACACCTGTACGGTGTTTGCCGAGTCGGAGATCGTCTCCCTTTTGGCTCGCGGCCGACCTATCGATCAGATTGTCCGGGGCCTGCATCGATCGCTGGTCAAGCGGGTAGGTGCGCTGGCCAAGAGCGCCGGCATCGTCCCGCCGGTGATGTTGTCAGGAGGGGTGGCGCGCAGCGCTGCGGTCGCCATCATGGTGGGCGAACAGCTTGGGTATCCCGTGGAGCTCCCGAACCAGCCACAGCTGATGGGCGCTTTCGGTGCGGCCCTCATCGCCTTGGAGGGATGAGGAGACGGTGCTTCCAGTCTGAGTGGAATTGTTGGGGCCCCACACGTGCGCGGGCACCGGCTTCTGCTACACCGAACGTGGCCTGTGGCTCTTGCAGAGCGATCGCTGCTTGGCCGCGCCCAGCCTAGGGCCTATTTTGCTGTCGACCATGGACGAGCCCACCATCGGCGTGCTCATTGCGGGTCGCTATCGCCTGGAGCATCAGGTGGGCGAGGGCGGCATGGGATCGGTGTGGGTCGCCGAGGACGAGACCTTGCAGCGCTGGGTTGCGGTCAAGCTGCTCGGCGAGCGCAGTGCTGGGTCGCGGAGCGCTCGCGACAGGTTCGAGCGCGAGGCCACGGCCATCGCTCGTCTTCGAAGTCCCCATGTGGTCCAGGTGTTCGACTACGGCACCGAAGGGGATCGGGCCTACATGGTCATGGAGCTGCTCCACGGCCAGGATTTGCTGGCCTGGCTCAAGGCCAATCGGCCGGCGCCGCTCCGCAAGGTTGGGGCCATCATCATCCAGGTGGCCAGGGCCCTGAGAGCTGCCCACCGGGCTGGCATCGTCCACCGAGATCTCAAGCCGGCCAACGTCTTCGTGGTCCGCGACCACGACCAAGACGTCGTCAAGGTGTTCGACTTCGGGCTCGCCAAGAGGGCCCGGGACGCCAGCCAGCTCAAGGAGCTGGTGGACCGAACTGGCGAGGGCGTGCTGCTCGGCACACCTCGCTACATGAGTCCCGAGCAAGCCCACGGCGCCCGGGAAGTAGACCATCGCGGTGATCTGTGGTCCCTCGGAGTCATCGCCTACCTGGCCATCGTCGGCCGGCTACCTTTCGACGGCGATGGCGTCGGTGAGGTGATCACCAAGATCTCCACCGAGACGCCAAGACCACCGTCTGAGTGGGTCGAGGAGCTGCCGGTGGCAGTGGACGAGTTCTTCGAGCGAGCGCTAGCCAAAGACCCAGCCGACCGCTTCCAAAGTGCCCAAGAGCTGATCGAAGCCATGGACGAGTTGCTCGACTCGGGACAATCGTCGGTCGAGCTGTCGATACCCGAAGGTGGCGATACCATCAGCGATCTGGCGGCGGCTGACACCGAGGTCGGCGAGCTGATGGACTCGGGTGACGAGCACACGCTGGAGCAGTTGCGTGCCGATCGACCCTCCATGAGATTCGCCATTCCGTCAGCTCCCGAGGCGGTAGAGTCGGAGCCAGAGGCCCCGTCGCGACTGGGTGAAGAGGGCAGCGAGCCGCCGGAGGTCGATGCGCTCGACTCAGGCGTGCCCTGGGATGAGCCCCCGACGCCACTAGCCCGAGCGCGCCGCTGGGCGGTGAGCCTGCTGTTCGGTGTGGTGCTGGCGGTGGTGGTGATTGTCCTGATGAGGCCATCGGATCAGGCCAACTTGGCGGTGGCGGGGGTGGCACCGCTGGTGTTGACGGCGCTGGCGCCCAATGGTGTCGCCAGTGGTCAGGGTGACGGGGACGGAACGAAAAACACCGATGGGGCGCAGGATCCGGCTGCCTCGACTAGTATCGGGACTGGTGGTGCCCCAGGCGCGACAGACGGGAACGGTCCCCAGACTCGGCCGCCGAGCGGCAACGGGGGGAGCTCTGCGGCTCACGCCGGTGGGGGCAATGGAGCCACCGATGAGCCGGGCGGCGGCGCTCCAGCGTCGTCAACAACGGTGGACGCCGGTCGCGGCCTGGAGTGGTTCGGCGATCGCCACTGACGTCCAGCGGCGCCTGGCATCGCTGATGTTCATGGTGCTTGCGGTGCTGGTCGCTGGAAATTTGAGCGCTCAGCCGACGCCCGATGATCGCATTTTAGCCCAGGCGTTGTTTGACGATGCTCGCGTGCTGATGGCGGACCAGCACTACTCCGAGGCATGCGTGAAGTTCGCCGAGAGCAACCGCCTCGATCCAGGTATCGGCACCCAGTTCAACCTGGCCGACTGCTACGAGATGACCGGTCAGCTGTCAGGCGCCTGGATTCTATTCGTGGACGTCGCCGCCGCGGCCCGAGCCGCGCGCCAGCCCGACCGGTCGGCGGTGGCGCAACGGCGCGCGTTGGCTCTCGAGCCCCGCCTCACCAGGATTCGCATCGATGTGCAGGCGCCGGCCGAAGGGCTCGTCGTCAGGCGCAACGGCGAGCCGGTGCCCGAGCCGCAGTGGGGCACCGCCGTGCCGGTTGTGCCTGGCCGCTATCGGATCGAGGCCCACGCCCTGGGGCACTATTCTTGGCGGAAGATGGTGGAGGCACGGGGCAAGGGTGTGACCGTGTCGGTGGTGATCCCTGAGCTGGCGACCGACCAGAAGCCCATGGGCGAGGGTGATGACACAGGTCCCATGCCTGTTCGGCACCTGGCGGCGGCCATCATGGGCGGTTGCGGTCTCGTTGGGGTTGGCGTCGGGCTTGGGGCAGGGTTGGTGGCTATCGACAAGACGGCTCAGGCTGAGGACCATTGTCCTGAGCCAGATGCCTGTTACGACGCGGGGATCGCCCTGAGAGACGAGGCTCGGGACGTTGCCGCAGTCTCCACGCTGGGCTTCGTGGTTGGGGGAGGTGCGCTGGTGGGCGCCCTAGTGCTGTGGCTCACCGCTGCTGACGATAACGGTAGTCAGGACCAACCGGCCACGGACGACGCAGCCTGGTGGCTGCTCCCTGCGGTGGGGAGACTGGGCGAGCTTGGAGCGCCCACCACGGTCGGGCTGTCGGTTGGGGGACGCTGGTAGGGACCGCTTGGAGGGGCGCTCATGCTCGCGGTTCTCCCGCGCCAGACGGGACGTACTACCCCGTCTCAGCGGCGCCCGTGACGCTCAGCTGCTGGGCCCCGAGTGGCAGGTCCGAGTAGGCCATGCTATTGATTCTAGCTAGAATACGCTTGGATCAGCTGCTTCCCCGTGGGGGCATTGCTGGGTCAGCTAAGCTCGAGCTCATGGGGCGACGATTGCAGCGGCATGGTGGGTTGCTGTTCGGCGTAGCGGCCGTAGCTGTGGCTGGTTGTGGTCCGTTGCTCGGTCTCGACGAGCCAATGCGCCGCCTCGCTGGCGAGGGCGGCGGCGTGAGCACCTGCGTTGGGGGCTGTGGCGACGAGGACCCCTGCACCATCGGCCGCTGTGACGAAGCTACGGCGACTTGTGAGACCGTTCCGACGGACGACGGGCCGGCGCCGGAGGCCGCGCAGACCGCGGGCGACTGCCAGTTGATCATGTGTACCGACGGCGTGTCGCTCTCGGTGGTGGACGACGACGACCTGCCCGACTCGAGCACTTGCTCGGAAGGTCACTGTCTGGCCGGGGAGGCCAGCCTCGAGCCTTTCGCCGAAGGGTTCGCCTGTGATGTCGACGAAGGGAGCTGGTGTGACGGTGAGGGCAACTGTGTCGAGTGCCTCAGCAACCTCCACTGCGACACGCCGACGACCTGTGGCGGTGGTGGCGAGCCCGGTCGCTGCGGCTGCACGCCCAGAACCTGTGCCGCCCTCGGATTGACCTGCGGCACCGCTGCGGACGGCTGTTGGGGGGTGCTGCAGTGCGACAATTCCATCAGCGATGGAGTCGAGACTGACGTCGATTGCGGTGGCGACGGAGAGCAGTGCGCCGAGCGCTGCGATGCTGGCGAGCTGTGTGCCTTCGGAAGCGACTGCAAGAGTGGCTTCTGTGCCGGTGGCGCTTGTGACGGCGCCTGGAGCGGAAGCTACGGCGATTCAGGTGCACAGCATGCCCGCGCCGTGGCCACTGATGCCTACGGCAACGTCGTGATGGCCGGCGAGTTCACCGGCACCGTGCACTTCGGGGGAGATCCGCTGACCAGCCCGCCGGGCAACTGGAGCTCGTTCATCGTCAAGCTCGACGCCTATGGTCACCACCTCTGGAGCAAAGTGCTGGGCACGGTGGGACTACCGCTGGTGACCAGCTTGGCGGTGGATCCGGTGGGCAACATCGTGGTGGCAGGCTCCTTCGTAGACTCGCTGGATCTCGGGGCAGGATTGATGGTCGGAGGTCCTCTGCCGCAGGCCTTCGTGGCCAAGCTCGATGGCGCGGCCAACCCCCTGTGGAGCGTGCTGCTCGGAGCGGGTCCGACCGTCTCGTCGTCCAGCGTTGCGGCGGCCTTGGCGGTGGATTCGTCGAGCGAGATCGTCGTCGCTGGGCAATTTGGCGGCGATTTCGAGCTAGCTGGAGTCCCCTTACAGAGTAAAGGCGATCGAGACGCCTTCGTCGTCGAGCTGAACACCGCTGGCGACGTCACCTTCGTGCGCTCCTTCGGGCACTCGGGGGTGCAACGGGTCGGCGGCGTGGCCATTGCGCCTAGCGGGGCCATCGCCGTGGTGGGTGACTTCACCCAAGGTGTGGACTTCAGCGGCATGGGCGGCGGCATCCACAACAGCAAGGGCGATTGGGACATCTTCATCGTCCAGCTCGACGACGCCGGTCTGTACAGCTGGAGCCAGACCTATGGTGATGCCAGCCCGCAGACCGCCGCTGGTGTGGCCATCGATGCTCAAGATGACGTGGTGCTAGCAGGCTCGTTCTACGGCACCGTCGATTTCGGTTCTGGTGCGGTGCCCAGCGCTGGGAGCGAGGATGTCTACGTCGCCAAGCTAGACAGCGGCGGAAACGCTTTGTGGTCCGCCGGTTACGGAGACCCCCAGGCCCAGCACATGGTGGATGTCGCGGTTGATCCAAGGGGCGACATCGTAGTCACCGGGGCGTTTAACAGCATGATCGGCTTTGGGCCCGCAACCCTGTTCAGCGCAGGCTCCAATGATGTTTTCGTCGCCAAGCTCGATGCTCAGGGCGGCGCCAAATGGAGTCAGCGGTTTGGTGATGCCGAGTCACAGACCAGCACCAAACTGGCCATCACGCCCTTTGGAGCCATCGTCGTGGTTGGTGATTTTCACGGGGGGATCAACTTCGGGCAAGGGCTGCTGCAGAGCGCCGGTAGCGACGACATATTCGTAGCGGCGCTGGCGCCGTGACTGGCCGACTCGTCTCGAATTGAGCTCGGGGCGGGGGCGCCGTTGAGCGGGGGGCGAGGGTCGCGGTCCCGGTCGAGCTCGCCGCAGTCGCGCCTATTTCGAGATCTTCTTGCGGCTGCGGTGGGGCACTCTGGTTGAATCGCCACCGTCGACGGCGTTTGGGCCTAGGAGGGTGCCGCACATGGTCTTGCACAAGATCTGCTTCGGCTCGCAGGCGCAGGTGCCGGTTTTCTTTTGCTCGAGCTTGTCCTTCACTTTCGCCACCGTGAACTGGGCTAGCCGTTCGACCCTGCTGAACTTCCAGTGGTTACGGATCTGCTTGGGCGTTCGGGGGTCGCTCGCGGCGCCGTCAGGCTCGGCGCAACAGCGGAAGCCGAGGAAGTAGTAATAGAACCCCTCCTCGTGGCTATAGATCTTGGGCCGGCACTGGTTGCGAACACCGCTGTACCAGGGGCCGCCAGTGTTCACGCTGGAGAACTTCGCCTTCCGTGATTCGCCGCTCACCACCTCGTCGTTGTTGGCCGGCAGATCGTGCACGCCAAAGTCGCTGACGCATTCAGGTTGGGAGCCGCTGGGGACGCCGCGCCAGAGTCTCGCCAGCTCTTTTGGGTCTCGCTTGGCGACCCGTGACATCTTGGGGTTGTCCCACTTGTGGTCGCCGTTGCATTTGCGAGGATCGCGGGTGTAGCCGTGGGGGAAGGGCTTCATTTCCGGACCCTCGCAGGCGAAGGTCCATTCACTCTCGGTGCACATGCGTTTGCCCAGCGCAGCGCATTTGACCTGAGCTTGGTAGAATGTGTTCATGACCTCTGGCCGCGTGCCCCGCTGGTTGGGCCAGGCGTAGGTGTCGATGCAGAATCGCTTTTTGACGCGACTGCCGGTGCAGCGGGTTGGGGCGACGAACTGCTCGCATACCTTCTTCTTGTTCTGGGGCGCGTACCACTGGACGGCGCATTTCTGCTCCACCTGGGTGCAATAGTCGCCCTCGACGAGCTTCATCTCGCCGGGGCAACTCTGGGGGCCTGGGTTGGTGCTGGTCGGTGTGGCGATCACCGTGGTGGCAGGCGTGGCGGGTGGCACAGCTGCGACTGAATCGGTGGGTTCGGCGGGGTTCGTCGTGGTTGCCGGCCCGGGTTCAAGGGGCCCCGCTTCAGGGGGGCCAGCCTGTGGAGACCCAGCCTCAGGGGGTCCAGCCTGAGGAGATTGCGCACTGGCGGAGCAAGCGCTCACCCAGGCGGCTACAGCGAAGGGGAGAAGCAGAGGAGCGAGGAGCGTACGCATGAGCTTGTTGTACTTGACGATGTGGCCCGTGGTCATCTCGAACCGACCGAGCCGTGACACCTGCGGTCTTACAGTACCTTTGATATGGTAGGTGCCGTAGCCGATGACAAACGCCCAGCTCACCTTCGCTAATCCCGAAATCACCCTCTCGGTGCGCGGCTTCTCCGTGCACGATGGGCTTTCGCAGCTATTTGACCTGTTCGTCACCGCCGGATCGATGGCCGCAGATCTGGATTTGGAGGCCATCGTGGGCCGGGGGGCCGCGTTTCGACTGGCGACCACCGATCCGGAGAGGCCCTATGTCGTGTGGAGCGGCCTCTGCAGTGACTGCGAACAGGTCTCGGTCGAGCCCGATGGCATGTCCATCTATGCGCTGCGCATCGTGCCCAAGCTCTGGCGGTGCACCCAGCGGCGAAATTTCCGTATTTTCCAGCACTGCACGGTTATCGAGGCTGTGACGACCCTGCTCGCCGACTGGGACATCGATGTCCATCTTCGGCTCGTAGGCGAAGAGCTGCCACGCAAGGAGTACCGGGTTCAGTTTGGGGAGACCGACTACGCGTTCTTCAGTCGGCTGCTCGAAAACGCTGGTATCAGCTACTCGTTCGAACAGGTCGATACCCATGGTGAGGGGGAGCTCGAGTCGATGCGGCTGGTGCTGAGCGATCGGCCGGCTGAGACGGCCCGTCAGCGCGAGGCGCTGATCCCCTATCGGGGCAACACCGACGAACACGACGCCAGTCCTTATGTCAGCAAGGTGCGGTTCGGTCGTGCCGTGCGAGCTGGGCGCTTCACCATTGGTGGCTTCGACTATCGCTCGAGCCCCGACTTGCGCCTACTGGCAGAGGCTCGTGCTGAAGCAGCGCTGGAGCAGCGCTACGAGCTGTTCCACTACATCCCTGGCGCCTTTCTCGAGGAACAGAGCGCCGCGGGCAGCGGGACCATGGCCAGCGAGCCCTTGGGCCAAGCGGCCGCCGAAATCGGTCTGGCCCGAACGCGCACGCGGCAGCGACGAATCAGTTTCTCCACCAACGTGCTCGAATTGGCGCCAGGCACGTCGTTTTCGATGGATGGGCATCCCCGCGCCGAGCTGAGTGCAGAGGCTGCTCTGCTGGTGGTGGGCCGTACCATCGAGGGCGAAATAGACACCGAATGGTGGGTCCACGCGGACGCGACCCTCACCGCCGATCCCTATCGCCCCGAGTTGGTGACGCCCATGCCAAGAGTCATGGGCGTGCAGAGCGCAGTGGTGGTCGGCCCGGAGGGCGAGGAGATCTACACCGACGATCTGGGACGGGTGCGGGTACAGTTCCACTGGGACCGCTACGGGCAGCGCGACGAGGACAGCTCTTGTTGGATCCGGGTGAGCCAGGCCTGGGCGGGGAGCGGCTACGGGATGATCCACCTGCCTCGGATCGGTCACGAGGTGCTGGTGGACTTCTTCGAGGGAGATCCAGACCGGCCGGTGATCATCGGACGGGCCTACAATCGCGGAGCTTCTCCGCCCGATGCTCTGCCAGAGAAGAAGACCAAGAGCAGTTGGAGGAGCAGCTCGACGCCTGGCGGTGACGGCTTCAACGAGATCAGCATGGACGATGTTGCTGGTGCCGAGTTGCTCTACCTGCGCGCTCAGCACGATTTGCGAAAAGTCGTCTTGGCCGACGAGACGGCTGCAGTCGGTGCCAATCTGGCGACCACCGTTGCTCAGAACGAGACCCGTGTCATCGGTGAGAACCAGACCATCAAGGTCAAAGGAGATCGCACCGTCGACGTCGACGGTCGTTACGCCACTCGCAGCGATGCTGGCGTTCAATCGCAGGCTGGCGAGCTCACCGGAGTGAGCTGTAGTGATGGCAAGCTGGTCATCTCTAACGGCAATGCGTCCATCGTCCTGGACGGACCGAACATTCACATCGACGCTGGTGCCAATCTGCGGGTGTCCGCGGGCCGGTCGCTGGGGCTCTACGGCAAGCAGGTGAACATCGACGGCACCCCCGAGGTGTTCATCAATTCGGGCGAGGCGGTGGCGCCCTCGGTCGTGCAGCTGCCGATGTCGATGAAGAGCGGCGGGGGCGGTGGCCCCAAGAAGGAGGGGGGGCGCCCGCGGCCGCCGCGAGGCGGAGATGGCCTGCCCCGGCCCCCACGGGGGAGCGACGACGCCGAGTTCGAGCGGCAGAAGCGTTACGACCGGGCCACGGACAAGGACAAGGAGAAACCGGACACCATCGCGCTGCCGCCTGCTCTCAACGAGCAGCTGGCGCGGGTTCATCGCGTAGCCAAGGCTACTGGCCTGGTTGAGGCAAGGTTGGTCGATCCGAAGACCTACAACACCCTGAAGGGGAATCTCGATCGGTGGCTCAAGTCAGAAGATGAGCGGCTCGGTAAGCTTGGGAGGGAGGTCAACGACACCTTCGAACGGCATCGAGATCACGTCGAGGATTTGGGTGACCGACTGGAGACGACGGTCGAGCGAGAGCGGGCCAACGTCAACGAGGCGAAGGACGACCTGAACGAGATCTTCAGCGGGCAGCGGGGCAATCTGATGGCCTCTACGGTGGCCTTGGCCGGAGTGTTCAAAGATCAGATCGCTCACCTCGGCGAGCTGGGCGGCGATCTCACCGCCACGCTCCAACGGGAGAAGGACTGGCTGCAGCGGAGCAAACGGGAGTGGACCGGACTGTCAGAGAAGGTCCAGGGGACCATTCAGCACCTGAAGGATCTGGCCAACAACCCCAAGCGGGCGCTGCTCCAGTACCTCTTTGGCGGGGACGAGGAGCTGGCCGCGCTGTTTGGTCTGGAGACTGGGAGCGCCGCAGGAGGGGTGGGGGATGGGGTGGCGGATGCGGTCCCCCCGCACCGCCCCCGTGTGAAGCCGCCTAAGCGCACCATCAACGCCGCCAGCGACGACACCCTCAGCAACCTGTCGAACAAACCCAAGGCAGGGCAGGATGTGTCCAACCAGGGGGTGTCCAAGAAGGGGGCGAAGCTAGGGTCCAGTCAGCAAGAGATGGTGAAGCAGGGCAGCCAACCGAAGGCCGCGAACGCCGGTGCCTCCCAAAAGGCGGTGAAGCAAGGGCAGCCCAAGCATGGGAGCAGCATCGGCAAGCAAGGGGTCAAGCCCACCAACCGTCAGCTGCCCGAGGGGTCGAGCGGGCAAGCCAAGCTGGCCGAAGGCTCAGCGGGCTTGAAGCTCAAGGGACCGCCTGGGGGTATCGAGGTCCCTGGTGGCAAGACCGCCTACGCGGGCACCGTGGTGAGCCGCAATGGCGGGTTGAGCGCCCAGGATGTGGCCAACGGCTTCGAGGGCCAGGGACCGACATTCTTGCAGTCTCCGGGGGAGGGGCAGCTGATGGCGGTGCCCACTGCGACGGCTCAGCCTGTCGATGCTGCTCAGCTGAGTGGTACTCTCGTTGATGCGCAGATGGAGGGTCAGCCGGTCTCCGGCGCCATTGCGGGCTCACTCACCGACAAGGGCTACGTGGTCTACGAGCGACCGACCGGAGACTTCATCAGCGACTTGACCCGTTGGGCCGGTGAGCAGCAGTAGCCTCAAGCATCGAAGGAACCGCCATGGCACGTCATCAAGATTCTCGGGTCAGCTTCGATGTTCCTCGTGATTGGGAGGACCGCACGGTGGTGGCCTATGCAGCGCCACCGCGGGACGACCAGCGGGCCACGTCCAATATTGTGGTGACCCGCGACCGGCTCCCGGACGACGAGGACTTGGAAGCCTATGTTGCGCGCCAGGCCGAAGGTCTCGAGAGCCGGCTCCGGGGCTACGTCCTCAAGGAGATGGAGGGGACGACGGTGGCTGAACGTCCGGCGGTCACGCTCTCTTTCTCCTCCAATGGACCGAGCGGTAAGCTCGAGCAGCGCCTGACCATCGTGGCTCTACCTGATCGGGCCGTCGCCTCGTTCACCCTGACTGCGCCGGCAACGGAGGCCGCCCAGGCAGGTCCTTTGTTCGATCGCATCATCTCGTCCATTCGTTTCGGCAAAGCAGCGACGGGCCAGACCTCATGAGCGACAGTGGCGAAGAGCGCCGCGGCGAGGTGCTCGAAGCAGCAGGGGTGGGGCATCGCATCACCCACGAGGACGACTTGCCGGAAGCGCGGGAGCTGCTCTACACGGCGCTACTCTGGGGCGCTGGAGCCATCGCCTCGCAGCATGGCGATGGAGCGCTCCTTGGGGTTTTGATGGCTGGTGCCGCAAGCCAGGCGGGGTCCGAGTCTGAGGTCGAAGATGTGGGTGACCGAGACGATTGTCCTGATCCCACCGGGGCCATCGAGGAGGGGTCGGTCGACACCTTCATCGGCCCTGATCGACGGCCCTGCGCGCTAGTGGACGAAGATGTCGAGGTGCCTTGCGAGAACGACTCGGACGGCCCAATCGTTCAGGGCGCGGCTCACGTCTGGGTTAATCGCAAGCGGTTGGCGCGGCGCACCGACGAGCTCGATTGCGGAGCTCGCATTGGGGAGGGAGAGCCGACGGTGCTCATCGGCGCTGCGGCGGAGGGCGCAGCGGATGGGGCGCCAGAGCCGGACGCACTGCTCGAAGCGACGCTCTTGGCCGTAATGCTCTCCAGCGGCTGGCTCGGCGAATCAGATGCGGCCTGGGGTGCTCAGCTCGGCGCCATCATGGCAGGTTGGGATCCCGAGAAAGTTGCTGAAAAGCTGAGCGAGCTGGTCGACAAGCTCGGCAGCCTGGGGCCCGCGGTGGCTGACAAGCTCGCCGAGGGTGACTGGGACGCCGTTGCGGACCTGGTCAGCGGGGCGGCCTGAATGGTGCCATCC
This sequence comes from Myxococcales bacterium, assembly GCA_030590865.1. Classification (GTDB taxonomy): domain Bacteria; phylum Myxococcota_A; class Polyangia; order Polyangiales; family Polyangiaceae; genus JAPYTK01. Next base: position 20,259 of record JAUVCD010000008.1, read on the forward strand.
TCGCCGACCTTGCTCGCCTTCAACCGGTGATCTTGACCACCCGGCCTAGCGCTACGACTCGCAGGGCATAGGGGTGTGACTCGTATTGGTCTTGCTTGACGTGGGCCTCGGCGATGAGCCGGGTTTCAAAGTGGCTCATCGTGGGAAGCTGTTTGTCCAAGAGCTCGAGGAGGTAACAGGGGATCGCCTGGTCCTTCGCGTCCCCTTTGGAGGTGAACAAGGCCCGTATCCAATCGGCGCCGAAGAGTGTGCGTTTCTGATAGCGACGTTGCTCCAGCAGGACCCGCTGGACCGTCTCGTCCAGATAGTCGATTGACAAGGCACGGCGCGCTTGCTCGAAGAGTTTGCGCAGGTGATTGGTGAAGTTGCGCACCGTCTCACCCGAGCCGGCCAGCAGCGGCGTGTCGACCAGCTCCTTGACCTGGGAGAGGGCCTCTTTCAGCTTCTTGTCTTCTCCGGCAATGGGGGCCACGCTGGCCGCGGTGGCCCGGAGAATTTCGACGTCTTCGAAGGGGAAACGCAGCTGACCCCGCAACACGACGAGCGGTGGAGTGAAGCGGCCACTCTCGCTGACCGCCTCGCGAAGCTCCTGGACCAGGCTGAACCGGTCTGTCGCCCTGGCTTCAGTCAGCACCCCGAAGTGGGTGTGGTGATCTCGGGCCCTCTTGGGATCCGAGGTGGCCAGATCGTGCCGGTCGTCGCGAGGTGCGAAATCTAGATCGTCGCAGAGCTTGGGCCAGCGGCGCCGCAGGCGATCGGTGGCCTCTTCGTCGAACCACAACAGCTCAACCGTCTCTCTCGTGGGCCGCTGTGCTTTGGGCTTGGGCTGGGTCTTTTCGATCGGCACCGGCTCAGAGCTTCCAGGGCGCTTGACCTTCGGCAGACTGGAGGTGTCGGATAGACCGTGGGGACGGGAGGGGGTTGGCGGCCGGGGTGCCCAGACGCCTGCTGCGGACGGCGTGTCCAGCCCCGGCTGGCTGCCTAGCGGAGGGTGCGGCGGAGGTAGGCGAGGCCCCTCCCGCGAGGTCGGCGGAGCCCCGTTGCCTGCCGAAGAGGGTTCTGGCAGTGGCACGGCGGCCTGACCACCCTGCTCCGCCCTCAGCGCGGCGAAGGATTGGCCCTCGGCGTTAGCTGCATCGCCAGGTTGGGAGAGCCAGGCGGGAGAGGCGTCGCGGGGCAGGGGTGACAACACCGGGTCAGAGGTGCGCCCGGCGATCTTTTCGAAATCTCCGGTGGCCGTTGAGTCCGATTGGCGTATCAGGTTGCGGTTGCTCAGCCGCTTGACCCGGAGGGCCACGGTGGCGTCGAGCGGGTCTTCCGAGTCATCGTTTGTTGGCTCGTCATCGGGGGCCGAGCTCGTCCCGGCGGTGGCTCCGCCCAGCGAACCGAGCAGCTTTCCCAGTTGCCCCGTGGTGAGGCGGCGGCCCGGCCCCGCGACGGCGACGTAAACTTTGCCTGGCTCATCGATCGCCTTGAGGGGGATCCGGCATTGCCAGGTCAGCGTGATGATGCCCCGACGGTTGTCGATCCACACGCCGGCTAGCTCGGTGGCCTTCTCTTTGCGATGGCCTTTCTTGCGCTCGACGAACACCTGGGGGGCCACGCTGGGCAGTTTGGTGCGGAGCACAGGGTGGTCAGGGTGCAAGTTCTCGAGCACCAGGGTGGCGCCCGGTGATAACTCGGGCAGCTGCTGATCTGGTGGTGCTGCATTGAAGAACTTCAGGTCGAAGTCCGCTGGGAGCTCACAAGCTTCGTGGGGGTCGGTCAGCTTGGGTGCCGGGTTGCCACGCAGCAAATTCTCGCGGTCAGGCCAGTGGCTCGCCAAGGGGCCGAAGCCCAGTGAGCTCAGCCCGCTGACAAGCTCGTCGTCCACCGCCACGATGCGATGCGATGGTTTCCTCGTCTTGGCCGGGCCCCGCACCGGGTTATCGTCGATCTCGGCGTGCTCGTAAGACAGTGGGGCGGAGGCAAAGGGAGCCCCGCCCTCCTCGGTCTCGATCAGCAGTGACTTGTCGATCGTCGCCACCGAAAGCCGTGCGGCCAGCGATGGTACCGGTGTGCCATGAGGTGCGTAGACATCGCCGACGACCATCACGTCGACCTGGGGACGGGACGGCACCAGATCGGCAGGGGCGAGCGGACTGAGGCCGAGGTTGTTGTCCGGGAATAGCTCTGATTCGTAGACCGGGTCGTGGCGTTTCGCGAGCTGAGCCTCCCCGGGCTCGAGCTGCAATGACAGCTTGCACACGACGGTGAGAACCCAAGAGCTGTCGCCAATGCGCCAGGGTATTGATGCGACGGGCACGGGTGCAAGAGACACCACCTGCATGACGGCCCACGGTACCACGAGGCAGCCGTCGCAGGGTGGCAAGCGCCAGATTCGCCTGGGGGCGGACAAGCCTACCGCCCGGCGCGGTGCGGTGGCATGCTATCTGGCCGAGACTAGGGTGTCCCAGGATGATGCCAGCAAGGCGCGTCTCCGGCTCGGAAAGGCGCTTGAGAAGATTGTCGAGCGCGAGCAACAGCTCGGGCGGCTTGGCTTCTTGTCGTTGCCTGACCGGACTCAGGACCAGCTCGCCGTGTTGCAGGGCCAGGCGGAGCCCAAGGACGAGACGCCTGAGGCGTGGCTGGCCTCAGAGCACATCCTCGAACGCTACGACAGCCAGCTGACCACGGCGTTCAATCTCGTCGCCCAGGTGTCTGGTGAGCAAGAGCGGCAAGCGGCCAGTCGGCGGAAGCGTAGCTTGTTCGCTGTGGCTGCTCTGGTGGTGGTGGTGGTGGGCGGGTTCGGCGGATTCTCCCACTACCAGAGTGCGCTGGCTGCCAAACAGGTCCAGTGCCCCAAGGCAAGCGCGTGCGCCTCGGATGGCCTGTGTCACGCCGAGGTTAGGTGGTACCCCCCACCGGTCGCCATCCAATGTTTGGCCCGGGCGGATGCTGAGTGCCAGGCCTCGAAGGGCTGCCGCGAGCTCGGTCGTTGCCATGCACGCCAAGGTCGTTGCATCGCCACTGAAGATGAGGATTGCCGTGCCACCGAGCGCTGCAAAGTCGACGGCTGGTGCCGTGCACGAGAGGGCCAGTGTGTCGCGGCGTCTCCTGAGGATTGTCGTGCAACCAAGGGGTGCAGTGAGCGGGGGGCCTGCACGCCAGTGGAGAACCTATGCGTGCCGGGCAGCGACGATGACTGTCGCAAGTCCCAACTCTGCCGCGCCCGAGGGGCCTGCAAAGAAGTGGAGAACCGATGCGTGGTGCTGCCCGAGGGGTTCGACAAATGAGGCTGAGCGCTTGGCGCTGCGCCACGGTGTCGCTTCAGGCGGGGCGGCTTCAGTCCGGTCCGCTCCAGGCTGACCCGGTCTCGTGGCTGGTGGGTCGAGGGGTGATCGTGATGTTGGCGGTCCTGTTGGCGGTAGGCTGCGCGCAGCCGCCACCGCCAGCTGCGCCTCCGCCGCCAAAGCCGGTGGTCGAGCCGCCACCGCCGGCAGAGCCTGAGCCTGAGCCCGAGCCGGTGCCTTCTGCGCCCGGGGCAATCGAGCACCGCTGTGGGCAAGACAAGGCAGCTGAGGCCCCCATCGTGGTGGGGACCATGGGCGAGGGAGAGCGGCTGGTGCGGCTCATCAACAACAGCACCGAGCACGTCCAGGCACGGTTGCTCGATGAGCAGCGCAAGGTCGTGTACCAGGGTACGCTCCAGGTGGCACCTGGCGCCATCGGCGAGTTCCACGTACCGGCGGGCGTTTACATGCTGCGCTACCGTCGCCAGAAGACTTGCGAGGTGATGCGTGGCGCCAAGCTGGTGCTCAAGGGTCGGAACGCGGGCGTGGAGATCTCGATCAAGCCCAATTTCGATGCCGGCTCTCAATCCAAGATGAAGCCCGTGGGAGAGGATCTCTGAGGTGCCCGAGTTGAGGGAAGAGGCGTGATGCACATTCCGTCGTGGGATGAGCTGCTCGGCGGGCAGTTGCTGCCTGGAGACGTCTTGGCCGAGAAGTACCGGCTGGACGAGCTCATTGGGCAGGGGGCGATGGGCTTTGTGATCCGCGCCCTCCACGTACAGCTCGACGAGCCGGTGGCGGTCAAGTTCCTACTTCCTGAATACGCGGCCAACCAAGAGGCACTAGTGCGCTTCGAGCGCGAGGCGCGCGCGGCGTTCAAGATCAAGTGTGAGCATGTCACACGGGTGCTCGACGTGGGGCGCGTCGAGGACGGCGCACCCTTTATGGTGATGGAGTTTCTGGAAGGGATCGATCTGGGCGATTTGGTTTGCGATTGCACGGTTCTGCCCATCCAAGAGGCGGTGGACTACGTCCTGCAGGCCTGTGAGGCGGTCGCCGAGGCCCACCTATTGGGCATCGTCCATCGGGATCTGAAGCCTGAGAATCTGTTCGTCACCACCCGGCGTGACGGGTCAGCCTGCATCAAGGTCCTCGACTTTGGCCTCTCCAAGGAGCTGCCCCTCAAGACCGGTGAGCGGCAACGGGCGTTGACCAGCACTGAGCAGGTGATGGGGACCGCCCAATACATGTCACCTGAGCAATGGGTGTCGGCCAGGGATGTGGGCCCGGCCACGGACATCTGGGCGCTCGGCGTCATCTTGTATGAGATCATCACCGGCCACTCGCCATTCTTGCGCGACAAGCTGGCTCGAGTTTGCGGCGCCGTGCTGAACGATGATCCGCCGCCGCTGACGACCCTGCTGCCCGAGGCTCCGCCAGGGCTGGAGGAGGCACTCCGCAAGTGCATGACCAAGGACGTCCAAAAACGCTTCGAGCGGGTCAGCGATTTCAGTGCTGCGCTGGCTCCCTTTGCGTCCCCGGTCGGCAAGGAGCAAGCGGCTCGCATCGGCCGCGTGGCAGCCCGAGGGAACCCGGCCGAGCTGGCGTTCGGCGAGACCCTCGAATCGACGGCCGCCTCCGAGCTGGTGCCGAGCACCGTTCTCGAGGCCGCTCACGCCGCTGCCGAGGTCTTTGCGCCCCTCCCGCGGCTCGGCATCCGGCACCCCGATGGCAGTATCGAACGGTGGGCGGACATCATGGAGTCTGCCCCGGCGATGAGCCCCCGCAAGCCTCTGCTGTGGATGGCGGTTGTACTGGTCGGAGTGTTGGCGGTCTTGGCGGTCGGCTGGTCCGCCCTCGGCTGATTGGCCTTCCTCTCAGGGCTGTCTGATGGGTGGTGCCAGCTCGAGCGGCCGACGGCGCGCCGGGGTTGCGGCGCTCAGGGGATCTCGCGGCACTCGGCCAGCACGGCGTTGTCGGCCAGGATCTGGGCATCCTCGCCAATGATGAAGGCGCCAGTTTCATCGAGCACGTCGGGCACGACTAGCGCCGTCATCTGCGGATGCTCCTCGATGGGCTGAAACCCGACGCCGGCCTTCAGGGTGCCCACGTCGACCGGTGAGTCCCCGAGCACCGAGGCAAAAAGGACGAGATCGCTTCGACAGACTCGGAGACCGGACTGGGATGGGACCTCCGCAACGCTCAACAAGCCCATGATGCCCCCGTCGTCACCTGGCAACTCGTCAGCTTCATCGTCTTCTAGGATGTAGATGGTGTCCGCGGGGGTCCATCCAAAGACGACGTCACGAGAACGCTCCCAAACGATCTGGCTGTGGGTGCCGTCGAAGGCCAGCTCGCGGACCCAATCGCTGTTGGGTTCATCATCGTCATCGATCGCTTCGGGGTCGATCCAGGCGACTACAGCTCCGCTCGCGCTGGTGGCCAGGGGGCTTTTCCGATCGAACCGCAGGCGTGCAAGGCGGCCGTGGCCCTTGGTGAGCAGCTGTGCGCTGCCGGAGAAGCTGGCGACCTGGAGGGACAGCGCCTGGCAGGGCACCGTCGCCTGCAGCTTGTCGGCATCCATTCCTCCCTTGAGGGAGTGGGTTACCCGCACGCCATCGGGCGCGTCACCGCGCCACAACAGGTGGGCCGTGGCGAGGGGGATGGCAAAGCCTTCGAACACGATCGGACGGCGGGGGTGGAGGGGCAGGTCACTGGCGGTCATCACCCCGCGGAGCTCGACGCCGCCGCTGGCAAAGGTGATGGGGATCGAATCGGCCGCGGTGCCGGCGGTCAGCTTGACGCTGGCGGTGCCAGCCGAAATGTAAGCGAAGGGTTGGCGCGACGTGGCGGTTCGCAGTGGGCTTCCCAGGTCATCGTGGCCCAGCGCGCGCCAGGCTGAGGTCTTGAGCGTACAGCTGCGAGCGGCCGCTGCCTGTGGGTTCTGACCGGGCGACTCAGTGGTGGGGTTGGCGGTGACCTGTACGGTAGGCGGATCGGGCCTGGCGGCGGCGCCAGGCCCCGAGCCGGTGCACGATAGGGCGGTCAGGCAGAGCCCTGCGCCGAACATCAGGCCGGTGGGCGGTTCCCTGCGACTCGCCTGGGGCCGGCGCGCCGTTGTGGCTGTGTTTGGCATGTCCTTCGCTCTGGGTTCCGTCGGCGCTGAGCGCGGCGAGCCGCTGCCTGAATGGTCATCCACTCATGGGGCTAGCACGGTCGCAAGGGGCTTCAAGGTGGGCCTTGGCGTGGCTGGCCCCCAGCCGCGCCGCTGGACGTCATCATCATTGTGACTGAGACGAGATCGCGCGACACTCGACGGCCTCCTGAACTGGCGCCTGACGCCAGTCCAGCTCGACCCGCCCATGTCCTCTGATCGCGAACCAGCTGCCCAGAGCGCTCTGCAGAGCGTTGCGCGAGCCCTCCAGGCCGCCGATGACATGGAGGACGGCTCGCAGATCTTCAAGGTCGATGAGGATGGGCAGGAGCGTCTGTACCTGTTGCGGCGTTTTTCCGAGCGGGGCTCGCAACAGCTGCGGGTGAAGCGGGAGATCCGTGAGGCGAAGCTGCTAGGTCATCCCTCGGCGGCGCCGGTCGTCGACTATTTCGAAGCCGACGGCGTGCAGGTCGTCGTCTTCGAGCATGTGGACAGCCTCCGGCTCGATCAGATCATGGCCTACCTCGTCGATGAGGGGGAGCGTCTGGCTGATGCGGCCACCTGGGCGGTGGCGCGGCAGCTGTTCGATGTGCTCGCCGCGGCCCACGAGCTCACCGGAGCTGATGGTCGGACGCTGCACATGGTCCATGGAACGCTTGGACCGGACCGAATCTACGTCACCTGGGACGGAGACGTGCGAGTCTACGGTATCGGTTTGTCGTCGTTGTTCGACGACGAACATCGGGACGAAGACGCCCTAGTCTACCAAGCACCGGAGGCGAAAACAGGCGGCCGCCCGGTAGCCCGCGGGGACGTCTATAGCGCTGCGCTCATCATTTGGGCCCTGTTGACCCATCGCCAACCCGAGGTGGGCGTCGCGCCTGAGACCGTGGCCCGCTTCTGTCCGGAAATGCCCACTGAGCTCGCTCGTAGTCTCGACAACGCGCTCCAGAGCTCGCCCCTCCGTCGGACCTTGAGCTGCGGAGCGCTCAAGCACATCATCGCCAGCAACATCGGCGGGGGCGATCACAGTCCGGAGCTGCAATGGAACATGGATCTGTTTCGCAGCCTGGCGGTCGTCGAGTCGAAGAAGGGACACCTTCTGCACACTGCGCCGCCGCGACAGGCCATGGCTCCGCCCCTGGTGACTGGCCTCGAGGGAGCGGTTCGGGCAGCCGCCACGGTCGAGCCATCCGGTGGTGCCGAGGATTCGACGGTCCAGCGGCTGTCAGAATTGTTCGAGGCGCTGCCGGTTGGTGCGGATGCTCCGCCGGCGCCGGCGGGCGAGGAGGAAGACGGCTGGCTGCTCGACGTGGTTCGGGCGAGCGCAGTGGGACTTGAGCCGACGCTCCCGGAGTCTGAAGCGGAGGCGGTCGTCGAGCCGCCAGCGCCCGAGGAGCCGGTGGAGCCGCCGGTTCCGGCCCGGTCCAAGCCGCCACCGGAGCCCGTACCGCCGGCCAACCTCGAGGCGTTGCCGGTGCCGCCAGCTCGTGCCGAGGTTGACTCGACCACCGGTCGGGGCAAGCTCGTCCCGCTGGCCTTGCTAGCGCTGGTGCTGGTCGGCGTTGGGGTGATCTGGCTGCTCGAGCCCTCGCTGCTCGGGCTCGGCACCGATCCCCTGGCCACCGGGCCTAGCGCCGAGGTGCCCGGCAGGCTCAGCGGCTCGGCGGCAGATAAGTCGGTACCGCAACCATCGCAGCTGCCGTCGACGCAACGATCTGCCTCGGCGCCCGCCACCACCTCCTCGGTGGTGCCCTCGGTGGTGAGCGGTAGCGCCACCGCGGATCCGGGCGCTGCGCCGGCTGCCTCCGGGGATCTTCCGCCAGTGGTTGACGAGCTGGGCGGTGATGGCTCCGAGCTGTTGTCCTTCGAGGGCTACCTCATCGTGCGCTCAGTCGCTCAGGTCGAGGTCGTCGTTCACGGCAAGCCACGGGGACCGACCAACAAGAAGCTGAAGACCCATTGCCGGCAGCGCAACGTGCGCTTGCGCGATCCGGCGACAGGTCGGTGGCTCACCGCGGGGCTGGCCGTACGAATCGTCTGCATGGCAACCACCACCGTGGTGCTCAACCCCTGATGAGTGGTTGCGCCCAGACTGCGCTCGTTTTGGTCTCAACAATCTCCCTGCCATGGGCCAGCGGGAGCGGTTGGGTCACATCACTGGTGGTGGCGGCCGGCTCGGGGTCGCGACGCCGAGCACGTCCCGCGCCTCGTTGACCGCCCGGGCTAGCAGCTTGGCGTCCGTGTGCACCGGGCTGCGGCGAAGCAGCTGGGTGAGCGAGCGCTGCATGGCGGCGGCGGTGTCGTAGCGAGCCGCAGGGTCGCGGGCGAGGGAGGTGTGGACCGTGTCGACCAGCTCAGCGGGAAGGTCTGGACGAAGCTCTGCCAGGGCCGGGATTTCAGCGTCCCGTGCCGCCAAGAAGATCATGGCATTGGTGTCGCCCTGAAAGAGCTTCTGACCGGTGAGGGCCTGCCACATGGTCACGCCGAGGGCATAGAGGTCTGATTGCACCGAGGCCTCCGCGCCGTGGGTCAGCTCCGGCGCCAGGTAGGCCATTTTGCCCTTGATGATGTCTGGATCGGTCAGCCGCGCGCGGTCCATGGCCCGGGCCAGTCCAAAGTCGGACAGCTTCACGATGCCGTTGACGCCAATCAGGATGTTCGGTGGGGTGACGTCCCGGTGGATGACCGGGGCCGAACGGCCGTCCTGATCGAGGCGCTCATGGGCCGCGCCGAGCGCTTTGAGTGACTCGATGGCAATGGCCGCCACGACGGGCCAGAGGGCGATCAAATCCTGTTGGTCGTAGGCGTCCAAAAGGCTCGCGAGGTTGAGCCCTTCCACCCATTCCATCACTAGGAAGTACGACCCCCGCTCGTAGCCGAAGTCGTAGATTTGCACGATGTTGGGGTGCATCAGTTGGGCACAGACCCGTGCCTCTTCGATGAACATCCGAACGAACGCCTCTTTCGAGGCGTAGCTCGGCAGGATTCGTTTGAGGCCCACGGGACGAGCGAAGCCGGCAGCCCCACGCTGCTCGGCGCGCCAAACTTCGGCCATGCCGCCTGTCCCGGCGAGCTCGCGCAGCTCGTATCGTTCAGCAAACAGTGGCTTGTCGTTCATGGTGTGGCGCCCCGGTGCCCTCGTGCTGGGAACGAGCTGCACCGAGGTTTGTACGACGGACCGCCGTTCGCCGACAAGAGGCGCGTGCACAGAGCCCCATCCCTCGTCCTAGCAGCGGCCCACAAACGGGACGAGGCCCGCACCGTAGCGCGGGCCTCTGGCCGGTGGCCCGTCGGCCCGGTCTCCGAGTCTCTCTAGTAGCCTGGCGGCAGCATCACGTTGTTGAGCGGGTTGGTCGTGCTGGTGCAGTTCTCCACGGTCGGGTGGTCCTCTGACGGGCACCAGGCGATGGGGCCATTGAGGTAGTCCATGTAGAGGTCGTGGTAGCCCGGGTAGCCCGGGGCAAACTCGCGGTCCGGCCTCAGCGCGCCCCATGAGTTCTTGATCCGCAGGAACTGAATCTCAGTTGATGGCAACAGTAGCGCCTCGAGCTTGGCAGCGTCTTCGGGGTCATTGGGGTCGAGGGTCTCGCCAGCCTTGAGCAGACCAAACTCCTCGGTGACGGCCTGATAATCCTCGAGGACCGTCATGTGCCCGCCCTGGTGTCCGGCCACGCCGGCGTTTTCCAGGGTCGTCATGTTGAATGAGCCTTGCAGGTCGCCTTCGTCGTTTTCCAGCGCGTTGAAGTCGACATCCCAGGTGATGACCACCGGCTGGGCGTCGTGCAGGGCGCGCTGGATCCGGGCGAGGTAGTCGCGCTGCTTGGTCGCCAAGTCGCCGGACCAGTCACTGGTCGGGTAGCTCGCGGTCTGCCACTCGCTGATGGCCTCAGTGAGGTCGGTCGTCTTGAGCTCCACGTTGTCGCCGTTGCGCACCGTGTACTGCACCTCGAAGTCGGTGGCCCGGATGATGGCCGTGCCGTCGGCGGCTTCGGGGGTATTCTGCAGGTTGCCGCTGCCGTCGGTCCCGAAAGCCTGGTCGAGCTGGCCGCGGACCTCGTCGCTGAGACCCCAGGCCTCATCCATCACTTGGCGCAGCAGCACGCCGTCTTGGCGCGCTGATCGTTCCTTCAGTCGGCCGTTGGCGAGCTCGGCGTTGAGCTTGTCCAGTGCCGCATCTTGGCGAGACGACATTTCGGAGGTGGCGTCCTCGGCGACGAAATCGGTCTCCCACATCAAGCCGCGGTCCTTGGCAAGGCTGTTGGACGTCCACTGGTTGCCGCCGGTGGAGATCTCGTCGCTCCAGCCACCTTCGATTTGGTCGAACCAGTGCCAGTAGGTCCAATAGGACTGGGACACGTCGAAGAATTCACCGGTGGCGGCCAGGTGCATCGACTCGACCCATGAAGCCTGGGCATAGAGCCAGCAGTTGCCGATGGACTGACGCTCGACGTCAGTGTGAGGCACGTCGGTGATGTCGTCAGAACCCTGGCCGACGTCATCGACGATGCAGCCAGTGAAAAATGCCGGGGTGGCCGCCAGGAAAGAGGCGACTGCGAGAGAACGAAGCGATCGAGGGCTCAACATGGTCATGTACTCCTGGGTGCTCCTTCGTACGTCTTATGAACACATTACCATGAAATGTAGGTGTGTTGTCTACACATTTCTTGGCCAGGCTGATGATCTCTGGTATCGGCCTCCTCCGGTCCTTGCAGCTCGGCGGGCGCGGCCTGTCCGCAACGGTCCCGTTGCGACGTCTCGGTGATGTCGAGCCCACGCCGCCGTCGGTTCATCCCGCCCCGGGCCCTGCCCATTGGGTCACAGGATAAAGCTTTACATTCGGCTACTTGGCTTTGTCGATCGCCTTGCTGAGGCGGTCGCAAAGCGCCTTGACCACCTTGACTCTCGCATAACGCTTGTCTTCTGACTCAATCAGCGTCCAAGGGGCGTATTCGGTGCTGGTCCGCTCGATCATCTCGTTGGCCGCGGCCTCGTAGAGGTTGGCCTTCTCGCGGTTGCGATAGTCCTCGTCGGTGATCTTGTACTGCTTCCAGGGCGTCTGCTCACGGGCCTCGAAGCGCCGTGCCTGCTCGTCCTTGCTGATGTGGACCCAGAACTTCATCAGCACGATGCCGTGCTCGACGAGCTGCTCTTCGAAGTCGTTGATTTCCTTGTAGGAGCGCATCCACTCGGGCTCGGTGGCGAAGCCCTCCACCCGTTCGACCAACAGACGTCCGTACCAGCTTCGGTCGTAGATGGTGAACCGGCCCAGGCGCGGTAGATGTCGCCAGAACCGCCAGAGGTAGTGATGGACCTTCTCCTCGTCGGTAGGTGCAGCGACGCGGATCACCCGGTATTGCCGAGCATCGAGCGGCGCGATGATGCGGCGGATGGCACCACCCTTGCCGGCTGCATCGGTGCCCTCGAAGACGAGGGTGACGCCCACCTTCTTCTCCCGCGCCTTGCGGGCCAAGGTGTTGAGCCTACCCTGAGCTTGCTCGAGCTCCTTGGCGTACACCTCAGGATCGATGGTGAGGGACAAGTCGAGGGTGTCGAGAATCGTCTCGGGATCGTCGATTTCGGCGAGCGGCCTGGGGGCCTTGTCCGACCGGGGCGCCTCCATACGTTTGCGGATGGCAGCGGCGATGTGCTTGGCCACCGTGATGCGGCGATAGCGGCGGTCGGCGCTTTCGACCACAAACCAGGGGGCCTCGCCGGTGCTGGTTTCTCGGATGGTGCGCTCGCAGACCTTGCGGAACACGTCGTAGCTCTTGGCGTCTTTGCGGTCCTGTCGGGTGACTCGCCAGCGAGTGTCCGGGTTCTTCGACAGACGCTTGAAACGCTTTGCCTGCTGCTTTCGACTGATGTGCAGCCAGATCTTGATGATCAGAGCGCCGTTGTCGACCAGCGTCTTTTCGAGCGAGTTTGCCCGGGTGAGGCAGGCGCCGAGCGCCGGCTCGTTGATCTTCTTGTAGACCCGCTTGCGGATGGCATCGGTGTACCAATTGTGGGTGAGCACGCCGATGCGACCGGCCGGCGGAAGAGCCATCCAGTAGCGCCACGCAGCGGGGCGCTGGCTTTCCTCTTCGGTCGGCTCTTCAAAGGCTTCCGTCATGATGTTGCGAGTGTCCATCCACTCGTTGATCAGATTGACGACGTCCCCTTTGCGCGCCCCAGCCATACCGTTCACCAAGATGATGACCGGGAAGTCCGCACTGTCCAGCTCGTGCTGGACCTTGAGCAGGGTGGTGCGGAGCTCACTTTCCTCGCGCTTGTATTCCTCTTTGTCGAGCTTGCGCCCGAGCTCTGCGGTCTCGAACATTTCCCCGTCTACCTTCCCTGGTGATGCGGCCGAGCCTCGCCGGCTCCCCCTGCAAGTGGCGACAATCGCAGACTTTGCTTCGCGGCGCTACCCTGGCGGACCGGTGGCCCCGTAGCGGCGGCAGCTGGAGCCCCGGCTAGGTGATCCCCCCGCACTTGATCTTGCCGTTGGCGGCGTCAGCGTTGTTGCCGTCGTTACATTCCTCAATGAGGTTGTCCGGATCGACGACACCCCAGATCAGCACGTCGATGCCCTCGGGAAACCCCGGGATGGTCACGTCGAAGCTGACGTTGCCGCCGGCGTTCAGATCCTGTGCTGAGGCGTTAGCTGCCTCGGAGAAGCCAAGATCGATTACATCCGTAATAACCGGCTTGTCATTGGTTCCGGTAATGGTAATTTCAACGGTCTTTAAGATGGATCCGCCTTTACTGTCTTCAACGTAAAAGGCAAAAGATTCCAGCTTGGTTTCTGTAGCAGCCAGATATTCGACGTCAGCTGCTGCAACGGTGTAGTTCCAAGTGACTACCCCGCCGGTACCACTGCCGGTGGTATCGGTAGTAACACTGGCAGTGAGTGTTCCCAGGGCGCCGCCAGACGGGGTAACTGCCGTGACGCTATGTACGTCGATTAGATCAACATCCGTGAAGGCGATGGTACCCGTATCGTTAATATTACCTGCAGCGGTAATCATTTCAGTAACGTCACCGGTAACGTCGGTAGCGGCAACAACCGGATTATCGTTGGTTCCGGTAATGGTAACCTCAACGGTCTTTAAGATGGATCCGCCTTTACCGTCTTCAACGTAAAAGGCAAAAGATTCCAGCTTGGTTTCTGTAGCAGCCAGATATTC